>JBKPJS010000287.1:0-12715 GCA_046730815.1 Acidobacteriota bacterium | reverse complement strand
CGTCTGGACAGACCGTAGCGCCCAAGCTTTACGTTGCGCTGGGCATCTCCGGCGCGATTCAGCACCTCGTCGGTATGAAAAACTCGGGCACGATAGTGGCGATCAATAAAGACCCCGAGGCGCCGATTTTCGATATTGCTGATTACGGGATTGTTGGAGATCTGTTCGAGGCGGTGCCTGTCCTTACCGAAGAGATCAAAAAGCTGAAGGGAAGTTAACCACAGATTACACGGATCGATTGCGGGATAAAGACGGATTTTTTATTTGTCTTATCCGTGTAAATCTTATCTGTTCTTATCCGTGTTATCCGTGGTTGCTTTTATCTCAGCTACGATCTCTTCCGTTTTCCATTCGTTACCGCTGTAAATCTTCGCGATCTTCCCGTCCGGATTCACGATCACCGTCCTCAAAGCGTGAACGATCTGGTCCTTCTCGGGAAAATAGGTCAACCCAAAATACTGCGCGATCTCCTTCACCTGCTCGCTCGTCCCCGACGCAAACTCCCAGTGCGCAAACGTCTCGTTCTGATAACGCTCCGTGTGTGCCGCACCATAACTGCGCAGCACTTTTGGTGTGTCGTACTCGGGGTCGATGCTGATGCTGAGCAGGTGTGTCTTTCCGTACAGCTCAGGATCCTGGCCCAACTCACGATCGATTTGCGCAAAGTTGTTGCTCATCAGCGTGCAGTATTCAGGCACCGGACAGCGCGTGTAGATGAACGTTAGCAACAACGCTTTGCCGCGATAGTTGTGGATGCGAATCTCACGGTCATCCTGGTTGCGCAAAGTGAAATTCGGAACTTCGTCGCCCTCCTTCGCCATGACTATGGCGGGCATCGCCGAAGGATTCGCACTCTGTCTCGCGATGATCAGATTTTCGAGCCAGGCGTGCGCCCCATCTACGACCAACGTCGCAGTAATCTCGTCATCGGGTGCAAGGATTTGCAGGTCTGATTCATTGTGCACGGTGAAGGGCATCGTCATCGCGGGCATGAGGCCCTTGACGTCTTCGTGGGAAACCGTCACCAGGTGTTTATCCGGCTCCACAACCACGACCTTGCCTTTCAGATCGTAACGCTTCTCATTCGACGTGCCCCGACAAGACGATGCAATGCAAACACACGCCATTAGCAGTGTCACAAACACCTTGGTCCCTTTTGTGCTTCTTTGTGGCTTCATTTTGTCGTGGCGGGTCGGAGCTGCGCGTCATACAGCCGTTGGTAGGTCCAGAAGTTTGCCATCACGCGGTAGATGTAATCTTTGGTTTGCGAAAAACCGATTTCCGGAACGTAACGATCTGCTTCGGTGGCGCGCGAGCGAGCAATCCAGCGCGCCAGATTGTCTGCTCCACCGTTGTATGCACCCGCCACGGCGTCCGGTTGATTGGGGAACTGTTGAAAGAGGTTCGCAAGATATTGCGACCCGAAAAGGATCGCCGTGTCAGCGTTGTACAGATCGTCCTGATCGAACTCTCGTAGTTTGAGTTGCGTCGCGATCTCGTTTGCAGTGGACGCGATGAACTGCATCATTCCGCGCGCCGCTGCAACCGATTTCGCATCTGTCTGGAAACGCGATTCCTGTCGCGCGATCGCTAGCACGAAACGCGGGTCGACGTTCCTCGTCGTCGCGTGCTTCAAAAGCGATTCGCGAAAAGGCGCAGGGTAAAGCATCTGGATCAACTCACGCGGCGCGACCTCGATCGCGTAGTCAGGCGGCATCGATTTCCAGGCTTGCTCGGCGAAACGGACTGCACGATTCGGCAGACCGGCCTGCAACGAGAGGACGGCGATTGTGTAGTCCGCGTCAGAACCAGCAGAGATCTTGCGTGTGGCTAGCAGTTCCGGAAGCGCCTCATCATACAGTTCCAGAAGCAGCAGATTGTCGACCGCTTCAGTGGCTCCACCGTCTGGCGACTGTTTCAGTAGCGAGATCTTATTGAACTGCGGCAGGCGATAGGCGGCTAGTGCGTTATATGCCGCTTGCAGGTACTTCAAAGCCTCTGCACGGAGCTGAGGATCGCCCGTAAGTCTGAGGCTGGATTGGGCCGCCGCGCGCGACTGCTCGAATTGTCCTGCCGCGCTCGCCACTTTGCTCTCGTTGAGTAATGAATTGAGACGCATTCGCGCGAGTGAACGCGATTTCTCGCTCGTCGCGAGGCCGAGGAGTCGCTGCGTGGCGCGAGCGCCGTAGTACTCATTACGCCCATCAGCGATTGACAAGTAAGCTGCGATCGCGTCTTCGTATCGGCCAAGTTGCTCGAGCGCATAGGCGCGCAGGAAGTTGACCTCTGCCGTGCTAGTGCCGCCGCCAACGCGAGTTCCGCCAAGATCGGAAAATTTCAACAGTTCATCAGCGTCGCGCACCACGGTGGACCAGCTTCCCTGGGCCATGTGAATACGGAGCTGGGCAAACAAGGCAAGCGCGCCGCCGATATCGTTCTTGAAGCGCGTTCGTGTATGTTGCACCCAATCCAGTGCTTCCGGATAACGGCCGGCTTCGTGCAGAAGATCAATGATGTTCAAGTATGAGCGTTCAGGATTCGGCGCATCGGGAAAGCGATCGATAAAGAGTTTGTAGGCTGCGACGGCATCGTCAGTGCGTTTCATCCGGCCGTAACTGGATGCGACGTAGCCGAGTGCATCGCGCGCGCTGGACGATTGCGGATAGGCGTCAAAGACGTTCTGAAAGAGTTTGATTGCATCGTCGTACTTGCCTTCCAGATACAGACCGCGAGCAATCTGAAACATCGCGTTTGGTACGGTCGTGCTTTGCGGAAAACGATTGATGAGCGTTTGGTAGTGGAACCGCGCGCCGGCAAAGTCGCGATTGAACTGGTAGACGGAACCGCGTAGCAGGTATTCGGCTTCCGAAAGCGTCGCCGGAGATCCTTTATCTAATTGATCTAATTGCCTAACAGCCTCGAGCGCGAAGTCGTCGGGCCGCGACGCATCAGGCATCTGCATCACCAGCCTCGCGAAAACATCGCGCGCTTCAGGAATCTTCCCTGCGCGTAAGTAGGCCAGGCCCATCAAAGTGGCGCCCTTGCGTCCCACTCTAAGATTTTTCGAAAGTGTCAAAGGCTTCGCGCTATTTGCGGCACCCTGGAAATCACCACTTTCGAGGAAACTCTCAGTCAGTCGCAGTGTCGCAGCTTCGAAAAGCAGATTTGAGGGCGCGGCTGCGGTGAGTTGTCGTAGACGCTCGCGCTCGAGTATGAGGTCGCCAGTCGAGCGAGCGATCCTGGCGAGGTGCCATAGCGCATATTCTTTGAGCTTGGAATCGCCGGATGCGATTGCTTGATAATGGGCCGTAGCCCCTGCAAGGTCGCCTGTTCGTTCTGCGTTGCGTCCGAGCAGGTAGTCGTTGGGTTGGCCCGCTGCCGGAAGAGCTGCGGTGCTTAGTAACACGCAAAGAAGTATTAGTCTCGCGAATAACATGTCTAATCTGTGTATACTATTGATGCCACAGAAGGCGCAAAGAACACAACCATGATCGCCGAGAACATAAAAACAGGACCACGAGCGCACTTGCTCGAAGGCGCGTCTCTCGCCGCGAGGATCAAGGAAGAAGTTAAGTCGGAGATCGAGCAGATGGTCAAAGACCGCAACGTTCGTCCGTGTCTCGCGGCGGTCCGCGTTGGAGACGATCCGGCGTCGGCTGTTTACGTGAGGAATAAGATTCGTGCGTGCGAAGACGTTGGCATACGCTCCGAGCATCACGCGCTGCCTGAGTCGACCAGCACTTCCGAGTTGCTTGAATTGATTCATTCTTTGAATGCTCGTGACGACGTGGATGGAATTTTGACTCAGCTTCCTCTGCCAGCCGGTGTTGACGAAACAGCCATCATCGAAGCGATGGATCCGGCAAAGGATGTCGATGGGTTTCATCCTGTTAATGCCGGGAAACTGGCGATGGGCCGCGCGGTGTTTGTGCCTTGCACTCCGGCCGGCATTATCGAGTTGCTGGACGACGCGAGCATTGAGATCCGCGGCGCAAGTGCGTGCGTCGTTGGTCGCAGCCAGATCGTCGGACGACCTATGGCGCAGTTGCTTTTGCAGCGAGATGCGACTGTAACGATCTGTCATTCCCGCACGCGCGACCTTGCCGCGGTCACGCGCACAGCAGATTTGCTGGTGGTTGCAATCGGAAGAGCGGGTTTGATCGGTCGCGATCACATCAAGCCCGGCGCGACCATAATTGATGTGGGAATGAATAAGGTTTCCGACGAGGACAACGTTCGATCACTCTTCGGCAGCGAGGCAGATAAGCGATTGGAAGTGGTAGCGAAGCGCGGCTACACGCTCGTTGGCGATGTAAATCCCGCCGAGGCGGCGGAAGTAGCGGGCATGCTGACACCAGTTCCAGGTGGCGTCGGGTTGCTGACTGTGGCCATGCTGATGAAGAACACGTTGAAGGCTGCAAAACTAAGAAAAGGCATTTGACAGGATTGCAGGATTTACAGGATTAACAAGATGGAATGTTAAGAGTCGGCCTGACAGGATCCATCGGCGTCGGTAAATCGTTTGTCGCATCTCTTTTTTCCGAGCTCGGATGTCACGTGCTTGATGCGGACCAGACGGCGCGGGAGGTCGTCATGCCGGGCAGCCGTGGATTGATGGCGATCACCCAGGCGTTCGGGGACGAGATTGTCAATCCGGACGGCACGCTCAATCGAAAGCAACTCGCGACAGTTGTCTTTGCCAACGAAGAAAAGCGGCAACGCTTGAATCACATTCTCCACCCTTTCATCATTGCGCGACAAGATGAGATTCTGAACGAGTGGGAAGCTGAAGATCCGGATGGCATCGGCATCGTCGACGCGGCGCTGATGATTGAGTCGGGCGGATACAGGCGCTTTGATAAACTGATCGTGGTCCATTGCCGGCCCGAGGTGCAGCTTGAACGTTTGATGCTGCGCGACAAACTTTCCCGCGATGAAGCGCAAAGACGGATCGACTCGCAGATGCCACAGGAAGAAAAACAGAAGTTTGCTGATTATTTGATCGACACTTCGGATGGATTCGAACTTACCAAGGAACAAACGGTACGTGTATATCAACAGTTAATTCGGGCCGCGGATCTGCGCGGATAAAAATCGCGGATAAAAATCCAGATAAAATCCGTGTCATCCGTTGTTAAATTATGTTCCAACATTCGCGATTCTCGTGTATCTGCTCGCTGTTGCTGGCGGCTTGTTTGACTCATACGGGCTGTTTCGCCGGTGCCGAACCGTCGACTTACTACGGCAAGATTGTAACACCGCGGTCGCAGGAGTTTCGCTGGAGCAACGGTGGACTGCCACAAACATTCGACCCCGCCTTCGCTGCCGCGCCCCCCGACACCGACGCGGTTCGCGCACTCTTCGAAGGACTCACTGATTACGATCCCAAGACGTTAGCCCCCATTCCTGCCGTAGCAACTCGCTGGGAATCATCCAACGACGGTCGAGTCTGGACCTTTTATTTACGCGACAACGCGCGCTGGTCCAACGGAGAAAGAGTCACGGCAGATGACTTCGTTCGCTCGTGGGAACGCACTCTCAAGATCGGACCACTCGCTCCACACACAGAACTCCTCACCAACATCGAAGGAGCTACGCCAACGCTCTCAACACCGCATCGTTTTGGCGCTCGAGCAATCAACGAACACGTTTTGCGGGTAAGTCTGCAACAAGCTGACAACAGTTTCCCCGCGCTTGTGGCGCACCCCGTATTTCGTCCTGTGAAAATCGCGGACGCCGATCGCACCAACCGGCTCGAATCGCACGAGCTAATTTCAAACGGCGCGTTTCATTTGTCTACAACCGAAACTGATCGCGTTCAACTCGAACGCGCCAAGACTTACTGGGACGACGCATCAGTCGCGCTCGACAAAGTTACCTTTGTTAATACGGCTAACGCCGAAGACGCTCTTACGGCCTATCAAGCGGGTGAGGTCGATGCGGTCACGAACGCGCCGTTTGAACCGTTGGCGCTCAAACTGCTCGTGCCTTACAAAGACTTTCGCCGTTCGACATTCGGCGCTTTGACCTACTATGGATTCAATACTTCGCGGGAGCCGTTCGACGACGTGCGCGTGCGCGAGGCGCTTGCGCTGGCCATCGATCGAGAACGTATCAGCCGTGACGATCTCGAAGGCGCGACTGAGCCGGCAGAAACGTTTCTGCCTGAGGCGATGTCTGAAGAAAAGCCAGTCGTGGCCCATGCGGAGATGCTCGAGCACGACGTCACCAGAGCCCGGGAGCTGCTGGCCGAAGCCGGATATCCAAACGGCGAAGGCTTTCCTGTCATCAGGCTCTTGATTAATCGCAACGAGCAACAGCGGATTGTGGCGCAGTCCATCGCCGCGATGTGGCGCTCGACACTCAAAGTCGAAACGGAAATCGTGATTCGGAATTGGGAAGAGTACGAAGCGGCCATCAGAGCAGGCGACTACGACGTCGTGCGTCGCGGCATGGTGATGCAGACGACGAGCGAACTAGTCAATATGAGGATGTTGTTTGAACGCGATTCGCGTGCGCTACCAATCGAAGCCGAGAGCAACGCGCGGCCCACGCCGTCGCCGGAAGAAAAGCGTATCGTTGAAACAGAGTCGCAGGCGTTGAAAGATTTGAAGGCCATGCCGATCTATTTTGCGTCGTCGTATTCGCTGGTTAAGCCATACGTTTCAGGGTTTGACTCGAACGTATTGGATGCGCCGAGCTTGAAGAAAACGCGGATGGACACGAACTGGAAGCAGCCGTGAATCTCGCCGCTGCCAAAATAATTGCTCAAGGCGGCATAATCGCCTTCCGCACGGATACGTTTTACGGTCTCGGCGCAGATCCGTTCAACGCAACGGCCGTTGCAAAAGTAAGAGCGTTAAAGGGCAGGGAAGAGAACAAACCCATCCTGTTGCTGCTCGCTGATGCCCGTGACGTTGATCGTTTCATCGCCCATCCCTCAAAAGAGTTTGAAGAGCTTGCAAGTAGGTTTTGGCCTGGACCATTAACTATTGTGGGTCGTGCTGTCGAGAGCCTCCCGGCAGAGATCACAGCGGGGACAGGAACTGTGGGTGTGCGTGTTCCGGCGGACAGCAACGTTCGCGATCTCGTGCGTGAGTGTGGCGGCGCATTGACTGCCACCAGTGCGAATCCCTCCGGCCGCGAACCGGCTCATTCTGCGCAAGAAGTGTTCGATTACTTCGGAAATAGGATCGATCTGGTAATCGATGGCGGTGAAGTTACTGCTAATGAGCCATCAACTGTGATTGATGTGACTACATCGCCTCCACGCGTCCTCCGCGAAGGCGCAATCAAGTACACAGATTTACACGGATGAATACGGCTCTGATCCGATCCGTAATAAATCCGTGTTATCCGTGGTTACTGCTTCGTGAGGTTTTTCACGAAACCCCAGTCGCCACTCGCGTTCACCTGAATGTTCCCCACATTCTTCCTGGCGATCACTACATTCGACTGGTACCACAGCGGAAACACAGGCACCTCACGGCTAACGATATCCTGAATCTTCGTGTACAACTCCAGACCCTTCTGACGGTCAAATGTGTTCACCGCTTCGTCGAGTAACGCGTCGAGTTCCTTGTTGCTGTAGCGGCTGCGATTGCGAGACGGTCGCGTCTGCGTCGGTATTTCCGAAGTCGCAAAGAGGTCTTTGTAAAAGATCGGGTCCTGATTGCCGCCGACCCATTGCGTGTAAGAGATCTGAAAGTTGCCGCGCCGCAATTCGTCAAAGAGAGTGTTCTGCTCCGGCGTCTGAATCTCCATCGGGATCCCGACTTGCTTCAGATAATTTTGGATGACTCCCGCGTACTGCCGGCCTGCGATACTGCTGCCGGAAAGTTTATAGACGACCGGTTTCTCAAAGCGCATCCTTGGCCCATCGCCGTCAAGATCACGAAAACCAGCTTCGTCAAGAACCTGCTTTGCCCGCGCCGGGTCGTAGGAATAGGTTTGACCGGCGGAATAGGCCCACGATTCTTCCGGAATGATTGAATGCGCGATCTTCCCAAAACCCAAAAGCAAATCTCTAATCAAACTCTCGCGATCGATCGCGTAGGCCACAGCCTGGCGAACTTTTACGTTATCGAGGGGTGGCGCAGCCGTATTGATCGTCAGTAAATTTACGTTTGAACCAGAAAACGCTTTTACTTGCAGGTTCGGATCCTGTCCGAGCCGCTTTATTGCATCCGGCGAAAGACTCGTCGGCATCGGTGCAATATCAACCCTGCCTGCCTGCAATTCCGCCTGCAACGCGTTCATGTCGGAAATAACGCGCACACGCACTGTTTGTAGCTTCGGAGCGCCTTCCCAGTACTCCGGAAACGCTTCGACATCACAAACCTGCTGCGCGCTGTCGTAACGAATAAACTTGAATGGACCAGTGCCCAGCGGATGTTCCTTTTGCGACTCGTAACTGTCTTTGGGAATGACTGGGATCGGCACGAGATTCGTCAGCAAGCCGACCCACGGCTTAATCAAGGTCACGACAACCGTTCGGCCATCGGGCGCTTCGACGCTTTTTATGTAACTGTGCTTGTCTGCTCCTGTACCTTCGTAAAAACTCGCTGACTTGGCAAAGTCGCTGGAGAACAGAAGCTCGAGCGTGTACTTCACATCGGCAGAGCTGAGCACTCGCCCGTCGTGAAATTTGACGCCGTCGCGAAGCGTGAAAGTGTAGGTGTAGCCGTCGTCGGAACGTTTGATGTCGGACGCAAGCTCACCGGTGTAATCAAACTTCTCGTTTTTCTTTACGAGCGTATTGAAGATTAACGTGCGCACTCTTTCACTCGCCGCGTCTACTGAAGGCGAGCCGATCGGATCGATGGTGCGAATGTTGTCGCCGAGCGCGATCACGAAGGCGTCGCTGCGTCGCCGGCAGCTCGGGGGCACAATCAGCAACAATACGAGTGCGACGAGGAGAACAAGTTTGCTCCGGCTCACTTAATGACGCCTCCATAAGTGTAGTTGAGCTTGGAATTCAGTTCTGCTGTTTCGTCCGAGAGCTGTTGAAGGTGTGCGAAGTCCAGTGGAAGGGGTGGTTCGATTATCGTCTTAGTACGAGCGATTCTTTCCAGCGACTCGTGGATGCGTTCCTGCGGCAGCCGCCCGGATTTTGCGGCTGCCAGCAATCCCTGATAGCCGGCTCGAATTTTTTCCGGACTCGCGCAAATCAAAAGCATGTCCTCGCCCGCAAGAGACGCACGCACAACTGCATCTTCGATTTCACAGTGACGAGCAATCGCCCCCATTTCGAGGTCGTCAGTTACGACGAGATGTTTGTAGCCAAGTTCTTCACGGAGAAGTGTGGTGACGATGTTGTAGTTCAGCGATGCGGGCTCGAGCCGGCCGCCCGTAATTTGCTCTCTGATGTCGATGTTGGGAAAACCACCGTGACTGACCATCACGCAACGCACGCGATCGTCTCGCCGGCGAAAGAGCTCGATATAAGGAGCGAGATCCTGAGCGATGAGATCGTCGTGCGACAGTTGCACGACCGGCATCTCGTCATGTGAATCAACTTCTCCCGCGCCGATACCTGGAAAATGCTTGAGACAACCGAGGCAGCCGGTGCCTTGCAGCCCCCGCATGTAGACGGTGGAGTAACCGAGAACTTCACCTGGCGAGCGTCCATACGATCTTGAGTACAGGCCGTTGGACAGCAGATCGCGATCCTCGGTCATGATCGACATCACGGGCGCAAAGTTCATGTTGAAGCCGAGCATACGCAGCACTTCACCCGTAATTCTTCCGAGCGCGCGTGCTGCCGCGAGATCGCCGTGCTGGCGAATCGTGCGCGCCGGAGGCATCGGCGTGAATATGCGGCGCAGGCGGTCTACGAGCCCGCCTTCCTGATCGATTGCACACAGCGGGGGTATTGGCAGGAGCTCGCGCACGCTGTCAAGCAGCGCCCGAAGTTGTTCTGCGGAGGCGACGTTACGGCCAAAGATGATGATGCCGCCCGGCTGCACTTCTTCGATCAGAGCGCGTGTTTCGGCGTCCAGCTCAGTGCCGGGAAGTCCGATAAATAAAAATTGTCCGATTTGTTGTTCGAGTGGAAGGGCGTAAAGTGTTTCTGGAACCATTGGTTACGAGAGTTTAGCATGAACCGGATATATCCACAGATTGCTCAGATTATTTTTCTTGATCTGAGTAATCTGTGGATGTAAAAGAAACCATGCCGCGCGAAATTACCGACCGGGGTCGCGTCGTTGAAGCCATCCAGCATCTCGCTCTCACTGCCGAACTCTTCGAAGAACAAAACGGGAAACAGAAGTACGGCGCTGATCTCGAAGTGATCGTGCAGGGCCGTGACTACGGAAACGGCAAACGCGTCGGGCCTTACGTTCGTCTCCTCACTTACGATTCCGGCGAAGAGATCATGCGACAGGGTGAATGGGGTGGAAATACTTTTTACATCGCCGTCGACGGCGCGCTCGACGTCTACGTCAATCAGAAGAAGATAAGTCAACTCGAACCTGGGACGTGTTTTGGTGAGATGGCGCTGCTTGCAGGCATTGAACGCAACGCCACTGTTTCAGTGCCCGCTAAGCAAACGGCAGTCGTGCTGGAAGTGACGCGGCCGGCGTTGCGTTTGCTGCGCAAGCTGCCGAAGTTCGGCCAGATACTCGACGAGACTTATCGCTCGCACGGTATCGGCCGCGTGCTGGAAGACCTCACTTTAGTCACCGACAAGCCGCTCAGCAAAGCTCTCGCCGAAGAACTGCGACGCGCCGCTCGCTACATGGTCTACGGCAAAAATCACACGCTGTGCAAAGAGGGCGATCTGATCGATCGGTTCATTTTGATCAAAAGTGGCTGGGTACGGCGTTCTCATGGCGCTCCTTTTCACGCAGCTTCGCCTGAGGTTGTGTTGGGAATGGATGAGAGCATCGGAGTGGATTTTCTTGGCGGCGGAAACTGTCTTGGCATCGAAGGCGTGGTCCAACGTGAAACGTGGAAATATCGCGGCAGCGTTATGGCCAGAACCGAGGTGCTCGAGATACCACTCGATCAGTTCTCAACCGATCCGAGTCTCCGCGCAGAGCTCGCAGCTACCTTTTCTGAACTCTCAACGTCCGGCAGTGCGCTGCCACTCACCATTGAAGCGCTTCCTGACCTGAACGCGCTGAAGGCAGCAGAAGAAGAAATAGCGACCGGCATCATCGACGGCTCAAATGTCCTCGTGATGGACATGGACCTTTGCATCAGGTGTGGCAACTGCTCGCTGGCTTGTCACAAGGTCCACGGACAATCGCGCCTGTTGCGCCGCGGGATACAAATTGAACGGCCAGTCACAATCGGAAAGAAGCGCCTACAACATGCGTTGGTGCCGCAGGTTTGCATGCACTGCGCGGATCCGGAGTGTCTGACGGGTTGTCCCACCGGCGCGATCTTTCGCGATCCGGTTGGACACGTGGACATCGATGCGTCCACGTGTATTGGTTGTTTCGATTGCGCAACACAGTGTCCTTACGACGCGATTTCGATGGTCCCGCGCGCAGCTCCCGCGAATGGTTCCAGCTTCGCCTCGAAACTTAGAAACCTTTTCAGTTTTAAGATCAAACCCGTCGCGGCTCCGGAAGCTTCCGACGATCTCGTCGCGATCAAATGTAATCTTTGTGAAGCGACTCCACTCAATCCGCCGGGCGCGCGTCGTAAAGCTTATTCATGCGAGGAGAATTGCCCGACCGGAGCGCTTGTGCGCGTGGATCCGATCGAATACTTCAGCGAGATCGGACCAGCACAGGGTTTTATATTTAGAGATCAAACTCATGCGATAGGCCGAAACATTCACAAAAGCGATCCACTCGCGAGTGCGTGGCACATCGGTGGAGCGGCAATAACAATCCTCTCAGCACTGGCGTTCGGTTGGGCCATCACAAAATATGGACGTGATGCGGTGTTCGCTGGCAGTTGGTTAACGATGCGTTGGCTCACGGGACTCGTTGGACTGGTCGGTGTCGCAGTGGTGATGACTTATCCACTGCGTAAGCAGATTTATCGCCGCCGCGCTGGAGCCTTGCGGTATTGGATGCTGGCTCATATTTATGTAGGGGTAATAGCAGGCGTCGTGCTTTTGTTTCATTCGGGCCCGCGCACGGGCGGATTGCTCACAAGCCTGCTTTACATAGCCTTCGATCTAACGATTCTTTCCGGCATCATCGGCATCGCTGCGTATTACCTGGCGCCGCGGATCATGACGCGCATCGAAGGTGAGCCACTGCTGGTTGAAGATCTCCAGGGCCGTCGCGAAGAGCTGCGAGCGGACGTGCGAGCGATTCTCGAAAAGAGTGAAGGATGGTTGAAGGAAGAGATCCGCGATCGAGTTTATCCTCGCTTTCTTTCGAACGGGTTTCTGTGGCGACAGATCTGGAGGCGTGAGGAGTTGAAAGCGCTTCTGGCGCAAGCGCGACAGGAGTTCAAAGACCGCACCACTCGATTAACAACTGACGAGGAGCGCGATCTCTTGATCTCTGCGGTAGAAGCGGCTGTGACTTTGCGGCGTGTCGATGCGCTTCTGGCGCTTCACTGGTTGCTACGCGCCTGGATTCCGCTGCACATCGTCGCGACTGCGTTGATGCTTGCGTTGATGCTGGTCCACATCGCTCAGGTGGTGTTTTTCAGAGTTAGGTAATCCACAGATTACGCAGATTATTTTAAATACTGTCTAATCTGGGGATTGCTGGATCTTTTATGATTAACCAGTACGTCATCG
>JBKPJS010000286.1:0-5785 GCA_046730815.1 Acidobacteriota bacterium | reverse complement strand
ATGTTTTCGTACTTGTTTTTGAGCTCGATCTCTTTAGCTACAGTGACGCCGTCTTTAGTAATGACGGGCGAGCCAAATTTCTTGCCCAGAACGACGTTCCGTCCTTTTGGTCCCAACGTCACGCGCACCACATTCGCGAGTGTATCCACACCTTGAAGCATCGCATTGCGCGCTTCTTCTCTAAACTTCAGTTCTTTTGCCGGCACTCTCTTCTCTCCTTACTGGTTATGCACAGATTACACAGATTGTTTTGCTTGTTGGGAAGCGCGTCCGACTTTCACTCGCGCAGGACGCAGCAATCGATCTCCCAGGCGGTAACCGCGACTATATTCTTCAATTACTCTTCCGTCCATGTCGCCGTCTGTCTCTTCTGTATCGACGGCTTCATGCAACTCTGGATCGAACTGTTCGCCAACCGACACGATTGGCTCAACCCCCGCATTGGTCAACGCCGATTGAAAACTCGCAGCGATGCCTCGGATACCTTCGAGGATTGGTTCGCGCGGTGCGTTTTCTTCTGAAGCAGCGTCAATCGCCCGGTTCAAGTCGTCCATGACCGGAAGCAGCGTCGAAATAAAATTGGCTATCTGACTAACGGCGCGTTCATCCGCGGAACGATTCAGACGCTGTCTTGTTTCGTCAGTCTCACGCTGAAGTTGCTGGCGCAACTGGTCGAAACGCGCTTGAATTTCCTGTACTTGCTTTTCCGCGGCTTTGGTCCTGGCCTCGAGTTCTTCGACGTAAGTAGGCTTGAGGTTAGGACGTTCGGCTTCCGCGTTTACGTGTTCCTCACCCTCCGGATCGAGATAAATGCGACGTCGATCCGTAACCCTCAGTTCGTTTGGTTCGTTATCCATAATATCCCCACGTTCAATAACAACCACAGATTACACTGATGCTCATTTACGAAATCTTGATATCTATCTTCTTCGGTTTTTGCTCGCTGCGCTTTGGCAGGCGAATCTGCAAAACACCGTCTTTGTATTCAGCGGCGATCTTCGCCTGGTCCACTGATGCCGGAACACTGAACGTGCGCAGGAATCTGCCGCGCGGTCTTTCCGTCCGGTGCTGCCTCGACTCCTCAACCTCTCGCGTCCCTTTGACTACCAAACGGTTATCATCGATGTCGATCTGGAGTGCTTCGCGATCGATCCCCGGCACGTCCATCGCAATTAAATAGCCCGAATCGGTTTCGTAAATGTCTGACGCGGGCGCCCAATCAGCGCGCTCAAACTCGTCGTCCGATCCTGTTGCCGCGTGCGTACGTCGCTGCGTGGCATCTTCGAAAAGTCTGTTCATACGATCTTGCAGCACCATTAGATCCTGCAACGGGTTCCACTGTTGTGACATAGTTCTTCTCCCGAATGTTCTTATGCGGTCGCGAACGCCGCCTCAGTCCTAAATTCCATTTTGTCGCCGTTGGCCGAAACTCTCACGGTCTGCCCGGGCAGAATCTCTCCTTGCAGTAGCTTCACCGCGAGAGGATTCTGAATTAGCGACTGGATGGCGCGCTTCAAAGGCCGGGCGCCATAATTTGGATCGTAGCCTTCACGCATCAAGAGGTCTTTTGCGGAAGGATCCAGGATCAACGTGACGCCTCGATCCGTCAACATCTGCCTGAGACGTTCTAGTTGGACCTCGATGATCTGGCCAATCTGATCGCGTGAGAGCTGATGGAACACAACCACGTCGTCAATGCGATTCAGAAACTCCGGTTTGAAATGCAGTCGCAACTCCTGAATCACTGCTTCACGCACCTGTTTTTCATCACCCTCGGCGGCCTGAATTTCACGAGAGCCCAGATTGGAGGTCATGATCAAAACGGTGTTTTTGAAATCAACCGTGCGACCTTTCGAGTCCGTTAACCGGCCGTCGTCGAGAATTTGAAGCAGGACGTTGAAAACGTCCGAGTGCGCCTTTTCGATCTCGTCGAAAAGGATCACCGAGTACGGCCGGCGGCGAACTGCTTCGGTGAGCTGCCCGCCTTCCTCGTAACCGACGTATCCCGGAGGCGCCCCGATCATGCGCGCCACTGCGTGCTTCTCCATGTACTCGGACATATCGAGCCGCACCATTGCTCTTTCGTCGTCGAATAAAAACTCAGCCAGCGCACGAGCAGTTTCCGTTTTACCGACACCGGTTGGACCAAGAAAGATAAACGAGCCGATCGGACGATTTGGATCCTGCAAACCAGCACGAGCGCGCCTGACGGCATTCGCGACGGCGGTCAGCGCTTCCTCTTGCCCGATAACGCGCAGGCCCAGTCGCTCTTCCATCGTCACCAGCTTCTGCATCTCGCCTTCCAGCATTCTCGAAACCGGAATGCCGGTCCACTTGGCAACAACTTCCGCGACGTCCTCTTCGTCAACCTCCTCTTTCAGCATCACGCCGTCCTGCTGAAACTTCGCAAGCTTATCTTGTTCGACTTTCAGCTTGCTTTCCAATTCCGGAATCTTGCCGTACTGAATTTCGGACGCGCGGCCCAGCTCTCCAGCATTACGAGCTTGATCCAATTGAAAACGAAGCTGCTCGAGTTCGGCTTTCGCGGTTCGTATGTGGTCGATTGCTTCTTTCTCAGACTGCCACTTGGCTTTCATTCCGGACGAAGTTTCCCTCAAGTCGGCGATCCGTTGCTCAATCTCGCGTAAACGCGCTTTCGACTTTTCATCTTCTTCCCGTTGCAACGCTTGTCGCTCAATCTCGAGCTGGATGATTTCGCGTTCCAACTGATCGATCTCCTGCGGCAGTGAATCGATCTCGATACGGAGTCGTGATGCCGCCTCGTCAATGAGATCGATGGCCTTGTCAGGCAGGAAACGATCGGTGATGTAACGATTCGAAAGCGTGGCTGCGGCGACGATGGCCGAGTCTTTAATACGAACGCCGTGATGGACCTCGTAACGTTCTTTCAAACCACGCAGGATCGCGATCGTATCTTCGACGGTCGGTTCGCCGACGTAGACTTGTTGGAAACGACGCTCGAGCGCCGCATCTTTCTCGATATGCTTCTGGTATTCGCTTAGTGTCGTTGCGCCTACGCAGCGTAGCTCACCGCGGGCCAATGCAGGCTTCAACATGTTCGAAGCGTCGATTGCGCCTTCGGCAGCGCCCGCGCCGACGAGAGTGTGAAGCTCGTCGATGAATAGAATGATTTGTCCCTGCGCGTTCTCAATCTCTTTCAGGACGGCTTTAAGACGATCTTCAAACTCGCCACGGTATTTAGCGCCCGCGAGCATCGAGCCCAGATCGAGTCCGACAAGACGCTTGTTACGGAGCGTTTCAGGCACATCTCCAGAGACTATGCGTTGGGCCAGTCCTTCGACGATTGCCGTTTTACCGACGCCAGGTTCACCGATCAGTACTGGATTGTTTTTCGTTCTGCGTGAAAGAACCTGAATGGTGCGGCGGATCTCATCGTCGCGGCCGATCACGGGATCGAGTTTTCCTTTGCGCGCCAGCTCCGTCAAATCCCGGGCATATTTGGAAAGAGCCTGGTAATTCTGTTCGGCATTCTGGTCAGTGATCCTCGAGCCGCCGCGCATCTGCTCGATGACCTTGAGCAGATCGTCTCTGACGATTCCATGTTGCCGGAGAATTTTTCCCGCGTCGCCATCTTTCTCGTCAGCGATGGCGAGCAGGAGATGTTCGGTCGAAACAAATTCGTCCTGCATCTTCTCCGCCTGCTGCTGCGACGCGGTAAATACCTGACTCAAACGCGAACTGAAATATTGTTGCCCGCCCTGCACGCGAGGAAAGCGAGCGACAGCGGCTTGCGTGTCGTTGAGTACGACAGCAACGTTGGCTCCGAGCTTTCCGAGGATTGGTCTAACAATACCTTCCGGTTGTTCCAGCATCGCGATGAGCAAATGCTCAGGCTCCACCTGTTGATGCTGGTTTCTTTCCGCCAGCTCGATGGCGGATTGAATTGCTTCCTGACCTCTTAGAGTGAACTTATCTAAACGCATAATGATAAAACCGCTTACAGGATTTACGTGATTAGACAAGATTTACATGTAAATCCTGAAAAATCGTAAATCCTGTAAAAAAGACTCGAACGGGCCCGATCCAACGAGCCCGCTCGCGTTTACCAACCCATCAAAGCTTTACCGACCGCCACTTGCCTCTTTTGCTTTTCCGCTTTGCGCTGTGGTCTCGATTGTCTTTTGCTGGGCGCCGGCCTGTGCGCCAGAGACTTCGATACGACGGGCCTTGGTCTCTTCTCGTTTCGGCAACGTCACGCGGAGCACGCCATTGTTGTATTCGGCGGTTGCTCCCTCAACGGAAACTGTTTGCGGCAACGTGAAGGAACGCGTGAAAGCGCCATACGAGCGTTCGACTCGGTGATAGTTATCAGTCTCGTCAGTCTTCTCAAACCTTCGCTCACCACGCAGGGTGATGACATTGTTCTCGATCGAGAGGTCAAAGTCTTCCTGTTTCATTCCAGGGAGTTCGGCCTCAAGGACGATCTGGTCCTTGTTTTCATAGATGTCGACACTGGGCGCCCAGGCTCCGCGGCCAATACCCTCGTCGCCGAAGGCGCGGGTTAGATTGGTCGAGAACAGGCGATTCACTTCTTCCTGCAAGGTCCGCAGATCACGGAACGGGTCATATCGCATAACGTTCATGAGTGTCTTCCTCCTTTACTTATTCCTTGTTATGAACCCTCAGCTCCCGAATGTCCCTAGCTGAGCGTGGCGTCATAATAAAGGTTGAGTGCGTATCTGTCAAGTCTTGTTTTAGTGTCAGAAACGGGCGTTTTGTAGGGGCGGCCCTCCGTGGCCGCCCGTCGGCCGAACCGCCAAGAACGGGTGGCTACGGAGGGCCACGCTACAATTAAAGGCCGAAGAAGCGCTTGATGGCCGAGAGGATGCCCGCGGAGGAGTCGGAGGTGGTGGCGGACGGGTCGGTTTGGGAGGCAAGTCCCTGGCGTCGTTCGGCCATAATAAAGCTGAGCGACTCGACGAGATCCGGGTTCGTATCAAACACCCTTTTCATGGCTGCGTGGCCGATTTCGAGTACCTCCGTCTCCTCGAGCGCCAGCACGTTGGCGGTCCTGGGCTCGCCCGTAAACAGGGCCATCTCGCCAAAAAAGTCGCCTTCGTTAAGCGTGGCCACAGTCCGCGGCCGGCCATTTTCACTAACCTGCACCCGAACCTTTCCTTTGTGCACTACGAACATCGAGGAACCAGGATCACCCGCGCGAATAACCGTTTCGCCCGGGGCAAAGACGTGACTGACTGCTGCCTGGGCCAACATCGTGGTTTCTTCGGCTGACAATGGCGCGAAAATATCGACCGCGGAAAGTCTTTCAGCGATGGCGCCGCCATCGCCGTCTCGGAGGGCCGCACTCGTCCGCCGTTCAATGTGGAGAGTGCGCGTTGGGAAGGCGAAATTCAATCCGGCGCGACGGAAGGCGTACCAAATCCTTTGCCGGATGAGTGCATCGGTATCGTTATATTTAGCGTAATCTTCAAGCCAATACTTCACTTCGTAATCCACGCCGTTGTCGCCGAGATCTCTGATTCTTACTATAGGTGTGACTTTATCCGACACGTTGTCGGCTTCACGCACGGCCTCGCGGACTACGTGGATGGTTTTCGCAGGCGAGTCGGTATAGACGGTGTTAAAGAATACGACCATGGCTTTCAGGTTATCACGTGGACAAACCTCGATTGGCTCCCTGGCTGCGTTGCTGTTGGCTATCAGGACCACGTGATTCTGGAACGTCCGAACCTTGATAGCTCGCCAACTGATCTCCTCGACTACGCCAGTGTGTCGCTGGGCT
>JBKPJS010000285.1:0-7690 GCA_046730815.1 Acidobacteriota bacterium | reverse complement strand
TCTACGCATTTACACCAACACAGACGTCATAGGGACAGAGCTCGGCGGCTCGGTAAAGAACGTGATGGCGATTGCCGCCGGCATGGCAGCGGGCTTGGGTTTCGGATCGAACAGTGTTGCCGCACTGATTACACGCGGACTTGCGGAGATCACACGTTTGGCCCGGCGGGAAGGAGCGCAGATGGAAACGTTGATGGGACTTGCAGGGCTCGGAGATTTGGTGTTGACGTGCACAGGAAGTCTTTCGCGGAATCGATTTGTTGGTGAGGAACTCGGAAAAGGCAGAACGGTCGAGGAGATCGTTGCCGAGCTGAACGAAGTGGCCGAAGGGATCAACACTGCGCGTGCGGTAAAGAAACTAGCGGATCGCGCTGGCCTTGAAATGCCGATTACGAACGAAGTAAATGCGGTGCTCTACGATGGCAAACCCGCACGCGACGCAGTCGCAGAGTTGATGAGCCGCCCGCTGCGTGAAGAAGTGTGATTGAGCCGCAGATTTGCGTGGATGAACGCAGATCAGAATCTGCGTTCATCCGCGCAAATCTGCGGCTCACATGTTAATATTCGCAATCGCAAGCCATCGTTTACCCGTGACAAAGTAAAGGAGCCCATCAATGTTCAAGGCGTTACGTGCGTCTCGTGCGAGCATCATTCTCTGCCTAACGTCCGCGCTTACTCTTTCGGCGACACCGATCCAAGCCCAAACTGCTGCTCCTGCAAAACCGCCGGACCTGCTCAAGTCGTTGCAGTATCGCAGCATCGGTCCTTATCGCGGTCGCCGGTCGGCGGCGGTTGCTGGAGTTCCTTCGCAACCATCCGTTTTTTACTATGGCGCAACAGGTGGAGGTGTTTGGAAAACGACGGACGGTGGCATCAACTGGGAATCGGTTAGTGATAATTCAGTTTTTGGTACAGGCTCTGTTGGTGCGATCGGAATTTCTGATTCCGATCCCAACACGATTTACGTTGGCATGGGCGAGTCGCCGATTCGCGGCAACGTCTCGCATGGCGATGGTGTTTATAAATCTACCGATGCCGGTAAGACGTGGAAGCGCGTTGGTCTCGAAGACACGCGACAGATTGCGCGCATCAGAGTGCACCCCAAGAATCCCGATCTGGTCTACGTCGCGGCGTTGGGCCATGTGTGGGGACCAAACGAGCAGCGCGGAGTTTTTCGTTCTAAAGACGGTGGGAAGACCTGGGAAAAGGTACTGAATCGAGGAAACAAAGCAGGCGCCATCGATCTAATTCTCGATCCCGGTAACCCGAACACGATCTATGCAGGCTTCTGGGAGGTCTATCGTAAACCGTGGACGCTCGAGAGCGGTGGTCCGGGAGGCGGTATTTTTAAATCGATTGACGGTGGAGATACGTGGACCGAGTTGACGCGAAACACTGATTTGCCGCGAGGCACGATCGGTAAAGTGGGCATCGCAGTCTCGCCTGCGAATCCGGAACGAGTATGGGCCATTGTGGAAGCGGAAGATGGTGGAGTGTTTCGTTCAGATGACGGTGGTAACACCTGGACCAGAGTCAATGAGGAGCGTCGGCTGCGCCAGCGCGCATGGTACTACACGCGCATCTACGCGGATCCGAAAAGCGCCGACACAGTTTACGTTTTGAACACCGGTTTTTATCGCTCCAACGACGGCGGGCGCACCTATACCGCTATCCCGGTGCCGCATGGAGACAACCACGATCTCTGGATCGCTCCGGATGATCCAAACCGCATGATCGAAAGCAACGACGGTGGCTCGAATGTGTCTTTCAACGGAGGGCGAAGCTGGAGCGAGCAGGATCAACCCACGGCGCAGTTTTACCGCGTCGCTCTCGACAATGATTTCCCTTACAACGTCTACGGCGCACAGCAGGACAATTCCACTGTACGCATTGCGAGCCGGACAACCGAAGGTGGTATTGGTACAAGTGACTGGTACGACGTCGGCGGCGGCGAGTCAGGCTGGGTTGCTCCATCTCCAAAGGACTCGCAGATAGTTTTTGCCGGCTCCTATGGTGGTTTGACGACGCGGTACGATCGCCGCACCGGCCAGTTACGCGACATCAATCCTTATCCAAACAATCCGATGGGTTCCGGAGCCGATGTGTTGAAGTACCGGTTTCAGTGGAACTTTCCGTTGCTGTTTTCGCCGCACGATCCGAACACGCTCTATTGCGCCGCGAACGTTTTGTTCAAATCGACGGATGAGGGAAGCAGTTGGCAAGTCATCAGTCCCGACCTGACGCGTAACGACAAAGCGAAACAAGGAGCATCAGGCGGACCAATCACAAAAGACAACACCAGCGTTGAATACTACGCGACGATCTTTACGGTAATGGAATCGCCCGTCCAGGCTGGCACGATTTGGACCGGAAGTGATGATGGGCTAGTGCACCTGTCGCGCGATGGCGGTAAGAATTGGTCCAATGTCACGCCGCCCAAGGGCATCATGCCGGAATGGATCCAGATCAACTCGATCGAGGCATCGCCAAACGATCCGGCGACCGCATACGTTGCTGCAACCATGTACAAGTGGGACGACAACAAACCGTATCTTTACAAGACCAGCGACTACGGCAAGACGTGGAAGAAGATCACCAATGGAATTCCCGATACTACCTTCACGCGTGTCATCCGTGAAGATCCAAACAAACGCGGCCTGCTTTACGCCGGGACGGAAACGGGCATGTACGTCTCGTTTGATAACGGCGAACGCTGGCAGTCGTTGCAGCTCAACCTGCCTATCGTGCCCATCACCGATCTCGCAATTCAGAAACGTGAAAAGGAATTGGTAGTCGCGACGCAAGGTCGAGCGTTCTGGATTCTCGACGACCTGCCCGTGCTGCATCAATTGATGGATGCTGGTGGTTTGAACGCCGTCAGCGAAACACGACTCTTCAAACCAAAAGAGAGTTATCGCATGCCTGGAGGCGGTGGCTTTTTGCTTGGACCGACGGCCACCGCCGGCAGAAATCCTGCGAACGGAGTTGTCGTCTATTATTCGTTGAAAGCAAAGCCGGAAAGTAATCTGGAGCTTGAGTTTCTTGATGCGGCGGGCAAGTCCATTCGAAAGTTCACTGCGCTAGTGCGGAAACCCGGTGAGCCTGAAATTCCCGCACCGTCCCCATCACCGGCCGGTGAAGGCGGTTTTGGGCCACCCCCGCCGCCCATCGTGCCAACAGAGATTGGGCTGAATCGTTTTGTGTGGGATACGAGATATCCAGACGCAGTGCGTTTTCCAGAACTGATCCTTTGGGCCGGAGAAACTCGTGGTCCAAAGATGCCGCCTGGAATGTACCAGGTAAAACTCACAGTCGACGGTAAAACCTCGACTCAGAATTTCGAGATCAAAGCGGATCCACGTTTGACGACCATGCCGGCGGATTATGCGAAGCAACTCGAGTTGGGTCTGAAGATTCGCGACAAGCTGACGGAAACTCACAACGCGATCATTCAGATCCGCGACGTGCGCAAGCAAGTAGAAGATCTGCTGAAACGCGTTGCGAGCCGGCCGAACTTCAAAGTCGTCAACGATGCCGGCACTGCGCTGAATAAAAACCTGACCGCGGTGGAGGAGGCTCTCTATCAGACTAAAAACCAGAGCAGTCAGGATCCTCTGAATTTTCCCATCCGGCTGAATAATAAACTTGCGGCGCTCGCAGGGGTTGTCGGGAGCGCTGAAGCTGCGCCGACGGCACAGTCGTACGCGGTTTATGATGAGGTGGTAACGCAGATCGACGCGCAATTGCAGAAGGTGGCGCAGATCATGAGGATGGACGTGCCGGCGTTCAATCAACTCGTGCGCGATCAGAATATTCCGGCGGTGGTTGTGAAGCCGCCAAGTGAATGATTTGGCCTCGGTGGCCACCCGTCTGTCGGTTTAAGACGCACCACGGGTGGCCAGCAGGGCCGCCCCTACAAACGATTCATGTAGAATGTCGTAATGACCGAACCGGTAACCGTCAAACAACTCGCTTCTATAACGCAAGCCAAACTCAGCGGCGATGGAGCGATCGTAGTCACAGACGTTAGTCACGATTCACGTCGCGTAAGCGCCGGAACTCTCTTCGCCGCCGTAGCAGGAACGTTGTTCGATGCGCACAAGTTTGTGCCGCAGGTCATGGCCCAGGGTGCGGCTGGAGTGTTATCGGAGCGTCCGGGGCCCGAAGGTTTCACGGGCGCATGGCTTCAAGTGACGGATGTTCGTTGCGCGATGGCGCTCGCTGCCGCGGAGGTGCAACACCATCCATCGCGCGAGCTTCAACTCGCCGGCATCACAGGAACCAATGGCAAGACAACCACCGCTTACTTGATAGCTTCAATTCCCGAAGAGGCTGGCGAGCCGGTGGCGATGACTGGCACGGTTGAATACCGGCTCGGCAAGGAAAGGTTCAAAGCAGATCGTACAACGCCGGAAGCCACAGACATGCAACGACTGCTGCGAAGTGCCGTCGGGATCGGTTGTCGTACGGCCGTGATGGAATGTTCTTCGCAGGCGATGGATTTTCATCGTTGTGACGAACTGGAATACGCAGTCGCCGTTTTCACAAATCTCACGCGCGATCACCTCGACTATCACAAGACTATGGAAAACTACTGGTACGCGAAACAGCGACTGTTTGATGGTCGTTTGGGAACGCGGCCACGAGCCTCAGTTATCAATGTCGACGATCCTTACGGCGTGGAACTCGCGGCGTCGCTGGAGAAGGATGGTCTACGCGTGATTCGATATGCGGTTAAAGCAGATGCGGATGTCATTGCTCGCGCTTCTCAGTTTTCGTTGAATGGCATGCGTTTTCGACTCTCGACACCCGCGGGTGAACGGGATTTTCATTCCCCGCTGGTTGGTCCACCTCACGTCTACAACACCCTGGCCGCTGTCGCGAGCGGATTGGTGCTTGGTTACGATCTCGATCTCATAACCGCAGCGCTGGGGAAATGCACTGGAGCCCCTGGCCGTTTTGAGCGAGTCGCGCATGATGGAGAGTTTTCCGTGGTGGTCGATTACGCGCACACCGATGATGCGTTATTGAACGTGTTGCGCACGGCACGCGAGGTTGTAAAAGGGAAGATCATTACCGTATTTGGTTGTGGTGGCGATCGCGATCGATCGAAGCGAGCGCCGATGGGTGAAGCTGCCGGAACTTTGAGCGACGTTGTGATTCTTACTTCCGACAATCCGCGCATGGAAAATCCGGAGCAGATTTTGTGTGATGCTGAAGAGGGAATTCGAAAGACCGGAAAGCCTTATCGAAAGATTGCCGATCGGACCGAGGCTATTCACCAGGCGATCTCGGAAGCACAAAATGGCGACCTGGTTTTGATTGCGGGCAAGGGACATGAGGATTATCAGATCATCGGCCGCGAGATCTTTCACTTCGACGATAAAGAAGTGGCGAAGGCGGCCTTGGCCCAGAGAGGTTGATACAGGATTTATGAGGTTTTCAGGATTCACATGATTTGATCCTCCTAATCCTGAAAATCTTGTAAATCCTGTTCAAAAATACCCTATCGAAATGCATTTTTATTTATCTGTTTTTTTGATCTTAGCGAAGTTGTGGTCAGGATCTTATGGCTCACCAACCATAGTTGCCAGCATCAAAGACAAATCGATCTCCGAGAGCAGCGGCCTGGTCGCTTCGCGATCGACGCCCGGCGCCTATTGGACACACAACGATTCCGGCGATGGACCATTTATCTATGGCTTTGATACTCGTGGCGATTCCCTCGGCGTCTTTCAAGTGACAGGCGCGCAGAACCGTGATTGGGAAGACATCTCGATTGGACCAGGCCCACAGCGCGACAAGTCGTACCTGTACATCGGCGACATTGGAGATAACGATCAACAGCGTTCTGAGGTGGTTGTTTATCGTGTCGCGGAACCAATTCTGAATTACAGTAAATCAACCAGGCGTCGACCTGGAGTGACTGAACCAGCCGAGGCCATTCGCCTCCAGTACCCCGATGGCAAGCACGATGCTGAAGCGCTAATCGTGCACCCTACAAGCGGCAACATCTACATCATTACCAAAGTTTTGCTGGCAAACCCGGCTGTTTATGAGGCAGCGGCGCCGTTGGCTTCAGGCAAGTTGATCACGATGAGACGAATCGGCGAAGTTCGGGTGCCGAGTCTTTTTCGCGGCGTGATCACGGGGGGCGCTATCTCTCCTGACGGCCTCCGCGTTGCACTTTGCGACTATTTTCAGGGCTACGAGTTAGTTTTGCCTTCGCGGTCTACAAGCTTCAATGACATTTGGAAACAAAGAATGACGGGCTTCGATCTCGGCAACCGCAAGCAGGGTGAATCGATCGCCTACCGCCTCGATGGCAAAGCCCTCCTGGCCACAAGCGAAGGCAAACAACCCGCACTATTCCAAGTCGAACGCAATTTCTGACAGGATTTACAAGATTTACAGGATGGTGGTAAGTCTACGAATCGCTGTTCATCTTCACATCCCGCCGCTTGTTTAAGAGCCAATAGACAGGTACTCCAAGGAGAATCAGCACGAGGCCGATGGCGGATTGGTGTGGTGTGTTGATGATAGTCATGACGATGAGAAAGGTGGAACCGAGCAAAAACAGAATCGGCACCACTGGATAACCCCAGGTTCGATATGGTCTCTCCGCGTCTGGTTGGCGGCGGCGGAAGTAAAAGATGGAAGCAGCGACCATTATGTAGAAGAGCGTCAATGCGAAGATGGCGTAATCAGTCAGTGTGTCGTATGAACCGGAAAGTGCCACCACACACGCCCAAATACATTGAACAACCAGCGCTCTGATTGGAACGTGAGTGCGCGGCGACACGTGGGCCAGACTCTTAACTATTAGACCATCCTTCGCCAACGCGTAAGGGATACGTGCTGTTGCTAAGATCGACGCGTGTAGTGCGCCAAACGATGAGGTCATCATGGCGGCGGCCATGAGAGTTACGGCAACAGCGCCGAGTAACCTTCTCACTACCTCCGCGGCCACTGACGAAGATGCCGGTACGCTTGCGATTTGCGTTGGAGTCAGGACATGGAAATAACTGGTATTCACGAAAAGATAAAGGCCCATCACGACGAGGCCGCCACCAATCAATGCGAGCGGAAGATTGCGCCCGGGATTCTTTACTTCACCGGCAAGGAACGTGATGTTGTTCCAACCATCGTAGGCCCAAAGCGCACCGATCATCGCCGCGGCAAACCCGGCGAGTCCGCCAGTTGTGATTGCCACTCCTTCGCAAGTGCCACCTGAGTTTGCCAAACCAAGATGGCCCCAATCACCGCCGCTGTAGAAGAACGCACCGAACCCGACTCCAAGCAACAGAACGATTTTCATGCCGGTAAGAATGCTGGCCACGCCGCCGCTGACACGTACTGCCGCACAGTTGATTAGGGTGGTTATGATGATCGCGGACAGTGCGACGACTTGTAGTCGACCAAACGACAGAACGTGACCGCCCGGAAGCGTGTATTCAAAATATGTATATCTCAGCGCTCCAGCGAGAAGGTCGTTGAGAAAAATCGCAAACCCTACGGCGAGCGCAGCGGCTGAGGCAGTGCGCGCGATCAGGAATTGGGTCCAGCCGTAAATGAAACCCATCGGCCGGCCATAAGCGTCGCGCATGATGCCATACTCGCCCGCGGCGCGCGGCATCATTGCGAGCAGTTCCGCATAGGTCAGCGCGCCGGCAAGTGAAAGAAATCCGGC
>JBKPJS010000284.1:0-6961 GCA_046730815.1 Acidobacteriota bacterium | reverse complement strand
GCTTGAGAAGTACTGGATCTTTTGCAAGGAGAAGCAGAGCGATGATTATGACTAACAAATTACTTCCAGTGGCCTTGATCGCAGCCTTGATCGGCGGTTCGGTCGGCGCACTGGTGATGCACAAGACTCAGCCCGCGGCGGCTGAAACTACTACCGCTGCGCAGAACACGACGCAACCGACTCCGGCTGCTGCGGAACAGGTTTCGAACAATGAAATGGTTCCGGCTGAATTCAACACAGCAGGCGAGCAGACAGCATATAAAACCGGTTTTGCGGATGGTTTCGCCGCAGCGACACAAACCGAACAGAGGACGGTAACGTCAACCAGACGCGCTCCGACTCGCGTGGTTTATCGCAACTCCGGTAGTCGAGCTTCGTCACAGCGCGTCTACTACAACTACGAGCCACGGAAGCGCAGCTTTTGGGACAAGCACCGCGATAAACTGACTGTAGCGATGGGTACGGGCGCGGGCGCCGCTATCGGTGGATTGATTGGCGGTAAGAAGGGTGCGGCAATCGGTGCGCTTTCAGGCGCCGGTGGTTCGGCCTTGTGGACGTACAAGCTGCGCAACCGAAACCGGAACTACTAATTCGATTACTTAGAGGTCCGGAGTAGTGAGCAAAGCTAAACTTGCTATCGCTCTAAGTACTCTCAGTGTTGCAATGGTTGCATGGGCGGTTCCTGGATCGGGGATCGCCCATCAGCGTGTTCAGCGGCCTGAGAGCACAAGAACCGCGACGCCTGTCGCTCCGATTCGTCTGCGTGACGAGCGCGATCGCGGCTTGCTGGCGAATGGATGGATTAACGGCGCCGGTCCGTTTGTCTTTGTCATCGACACGGGCGCGGGTGTTTCGCTCATCAGCCGCAACGTTGTCGAACGGGCAGGGCTGCGAGTCACGAAATCGCGCCGGCCGCTAGTGGGCGGTCTCAGCACCTCGCCAATCTCTTCAGATCAGGAAGCAAGCATTTCCGGCCTGGCGCTGGGGAGAAGTAACAACAATGTTCCCGGAAGCGTTAGTGCGGCAGTCGTGACCAGCTTGCCGGGGTCGATAGATGGAGTGTTGGACCCGACGGAAGTCTTCAGCCCGTTGGGATATACGGTTGACCTGCCAGGTCGCGAGTTACGGGTGTTTGAGTCACGTTTGCGTGTGACGGACGTGCCGAGAGATGGCGCGGTGGTGCGTTGGGTCCGTGAGGCGGGCAGCGATCGCCCGTTCGTCAAACTTGGAGACGGGCGATTAGCCTTAATCGATACCGGATCGGGTTTTGGACTCGCGTTGAATGGCGGGGCAGGTTCGAATCACAGACGCAGTGAAAACGCCGTGCATGATCTCGGCGGTGGAATAGTTCAATCTCAAAGAGTTGAGCCACAGGTAGTGAGTATTGGATCGCTGGTGCTCAATCGTGTACCGACCGACGTGTTGACCGGGGTCGCACCGGGAACACCGATCATATTAGGCCGCGGGGCGCTCTTTCCTTTCAGAATCACATTCGATCCAGCCTCAAGACTGATCGCCTTCGAGCCAGCCGAGCACAATTAGCCCACAAAAGGCACAAGTGAGTAAGAGGTGTTACCTAGATAATTTTGTGTTCTTTGTGACTTCTTGTGGCTAAAGAGGAATGTTTCCGTGTTTGCGCGGCGGGTTTGTGTCGCGCTTATTTTCCAGAAGGGAAAGAGCGCGGATCAGTTTCGGGCGCGTTTGAGCGGGCTCGATCACCTCGTCGACAAATCCTCTTTCCGCGGCTACGTAAGGGTTAGCAAACTTGTCTTCGAGTTCGAGAATTCTCGCGTTGCGTGCTGACTCTTTGTCCTGCGCTTCGTTAAGCTCGCGGCGGTAGAGAATCCCGACCGCTCCTTCAGCTCCCATCACCGCGATCTCCGCTGACGGCCACGCAAAGTTGACATCCGTGCGGATGTGCTTTGAGGCCATCACGCAGTAGGCGCCGCCGTATGCTTTCCGCGTTATTACAGTGAGCTTCGGCACGGTCGCTTCGGCGAACGCGTACAGAAGCTTGGCGCCCTGGGTGATGATGCCGCCATGCTCCTGAGAAACACCTGGCAGAAATCCCGGCACGTCTTCAAACGTCACTAACGGAATATTGAAGCAATCGCAGAAGCGAACAAACCGCGCGCCTTTGACCGATGCGTCGATATCCAACACACCCGCTAGAAACGCGGGCTGGTTAGCCACGATGCCTACCGAACGCCCGCCCAGTCGCGCAAAGCCAACACAGATGTTCGGCGCAAACATCTGTTGCACTTCAAAGAAATATCCATCGTCGACGACGTAGTTTATGACGTCGCGAATGTCATACGGTTGATTCGAAGCCTCCGGGACAATTTCATTGAGCTTAGACTCGAGGCGGTCGATAGGATCGCTTACCTCAACTCGCGGAGGATCTTCGAGATTGTTTGAAGGTATGAACGAGAAGAGCTCGCGCACGATCCGCAGTGCGTGCTCGTCAGAATCCGCGGCAAAATGCGCGACGCCTGAAACGCTGTTGTGAGTGACAGCGCCGCCTAATTCCTCTTTAGTGACTTCCTCGTGCGTCACAGTCTTAATCACGTCCGGTCCAGTAATAAACATGTACGACGTGTCTTTGACCATGATGTTGAAGTCAGTGATCGCGGGACTGTAAACCGCGCCGCCGGCGCATGGTCCCATGATGCAACTGATCTGCGGCACCACACCGCTCGCAAGCGTGTTGCGCAGAAAAATATCCGCGTAACCGCCGAGACTGACGACGCCTTCCTGAATACGCGCACCGCCTGAGTCGTTCAAACCAATAACCGGCGCCCCAACCTTCATCGCGAGATCCATCAGCTTGCAGATCTTTTCCGCGTGCGTCTCCGAAAGTGATCCGCCAAACACGGTGAAGTCCTGCGCAAAAACAAACACGTTACGGCCGTCGATCAAACCATGCCCGCTAACCACGCCGTCGCCCGGGTAAAGCTGCTTCTCGAGTCCAAAATCTTTCGAGCGATGCACGACGAGCTTGTCAAACTCTTCGAAAGAGCCTTCGTCGAGCAGGAATTCAATCCTTTCGCGCGCGGTCATTTTTCCCGCCGCGTGCTGCTTTTCAACTCGAGTAGCGCCGCCGCCCTGTTCAGCCAGCACGCTTCGCTCGCGCAGGATTTCAAGTTTGGATTTCGACTGTTTGCGTTGTTGTTTTGAGGCCATATTAGTTACTCATTGAACGGAAACGACCTCGCGTCGATGAGGCCGGTCAATTCCGCGAGGGCGCGACGCGCATTCGCCTGGATCTCCTCCGGGTACCCGTAGCGCCGGGTGTTTTGTTCGAAGTCGTCTACGTCGAGAACCTTATAAGTGAGGTCGGGAGCAACCAGCACGTCAATGTCCAGATCGATGTAGCTCAGAACGCGACCGTCAAACTGTGGCGGTGTGTTGACGTTGCAATAAAAGCTTTTCAATGTGCGATCCGGATCACTGAAACGAAAAACGTTATACCAACGATCGAGCCAGTAATACTCGGTGCTCAATGTTCCGCTTTCAATTGTGCCAAGGAGATCGTGTTCGATCTCTTCATTGAAGACCGCGTCGAGCACAAGCAGCGGCCCTGCGGTCTTCGCGATTCGCGCCGGCCAGCGTCGATGCTCTGTGCCATCGTATTTGAGCACGCTGACAGTGATCTGTCTGCAGGGTATCGTGTCCGCAGTGGGCGATCGATCACTTCCTTCCACCTATTTTCTTTTCGCCCAATCAGCCAGAAACTGGGCCTGACCTTTATCAGTCAACGGGTGATTGAATAGTTGATCGATCACCTTGAACGGCATCGTCGCGATGTCTGCGCCCAGACGTGCAGCTTCGATCACGTGAATCGGGTGACGCAGACTCGCAGCCAGAATCTCCGTTTTCCAACTGTAGTTCTGATAGATCTCCACAATGTTTTGCAGCAGGATGAGTCCGTTTTCGCCGATGTCATCCAGCCGGCCGAGAAACGGGCTGATGAAAGACGCTCCAGCTTTTGCTGCGAGGATTGCCTGCGCCGCTGAGAAACAGAGCGTGACGTTCACCTTTATGCCTTCATCCGATAGCTGGCGCGTTGCTTTCAAACCATCGCGAGTCAGTGGACATTTGATGACAACGTTTGGAGCAATCTTCGAATACTCCCGTCCTTCGCGGACCATTCCGTCTTTGTCCTGGCTCGTCACTTCGGCCGAAACAGGCCCCTGAACGATTTCGCAAATGGCGGCAATGTGCTGTTTGAAATCGACGTTGCCTTCTTTTGCGATCAAAGACGGATTAGTGGTCACTCCGTCAGCAAGACCTAACTCTGCTCCTTCGCGTATCTCGTTGAGATTCGCGGTATCAAGAAAAAACTTCATAATAAGACTCCTTTTTAGCCGCGAAATCAGCGGCTAACATACTTCGTTCCGTAAAATTCCGATTCCATCGACTTCGACTTCCACCGTATCGCCGCGCTTCATGCGCGACACGCCTGCGGGCGTTCCCGTTGCTATCAGGTCACCCGGATACAGTGTCATGATCTCAGAGATGTACCTTATAAGAAAGGCGACAGGGAAGGCCATGTCAGCAGTGTTACCTTTTTGTTTTACTTCACCATTCAGCCGGGTCTCGATCGCGACGTTCCTGGGATCGATGTCCGTTTCAATCCACGGCCCCACAGGACAAAACGTGTCAAACGACTTGCTGCGCGTGAATTGAACGTCTTTTCGCTGGAGATCGCGCGCCGTGACGTCGTTCACGCACGTGTAACCGAAAACATAACTCAAAGGATCTTCACTCTCTGACAGCTTGCGCGCGAGACGGCCGATCACTACTCCCAGCTCACCTTCGTGCTCGACTTGTTGCGACGCACTCGGTAGTTCGATCTGTTCGCCCGAACCAATTACGGCTGATGGCGCTTTCAAGAACAGCAGCGGTTCTTCAGGCATCTTATTGCCGAGTTCAGCGGCATGTTCGCGGTAATTTCTTCCCACACAAACGATCTTTGAAGGCGCAACAGGCGCGAGCAGTTTTACCTCGTTGAGAGCAATCTCACCTTTGTCGGGAACCTGGATATTTTCGAAGTTGTGGCCGGCTGGAAGAGGGAAGACATTTGATCCTGACAGCACAGCATAACTAGCCGACGCAAAACTCTCTTGTGAAATGCGACAAACCTTCACGGCGCCTTCTCCGATCCGACCTCCGACGGTGGACTGACATTGCCAGCCTTGTCTACAGCCGTTACGTAATAGTAGTAAGTCTTGCCTGGTTCAATTTTGTCGTCCTGATAAGTCGTGCGCGTCAAGAGCGTCTGGTTCAGCCTGGTCCAATTTGCTTTAGGCAGATCAGGATCGGTTGAGCGATAGATATTGTAGCCCGCGATATCAGTTTCTTTATTAGCCGCGAAAAAGATTGCCAGCCTAGCCGATGATGGCTCAGGCGCTGCAACACTTGGCCTCTCCGGCGCTGCAGGAGGAAAGACGTCTCGCGGCGAAACGGAAATCGAGTTGGAGTTAAGACTCTCCACCTGACCGCCGCCTGTTCCGAGTGAAACCGCGCGAACGATGTAGCGATAGTCTTTACCAAACTGGAAGTTCTTGTCGGCGTATTCGGTTCCTGAAATCAACGCGGAATTGATTGCCTGGTTGCCGATGTTAGTCTGCGACTCGTCACTTCGATAGACGTTGTAGCCCAACAGATTCACGGGCGTGGAGCCATCGATATTCGCCGCCGGTGGTTGCCATGAGATCGTGATTGAATCTTCCGCGACCTTTGCTTGTGCTGTAACTGTAGGAGGTTGTGCGACGCGTGCCGCAGGTTCGATGCTCAGAAAATTCGAGAACGCGGCTCGTTGACCGGAAGCATTGACATAACGAAGCGCGTAGCGCAAACGCGTGGGTTGTCCTGCAAGTTCCAGCACATCGCGGTAAGTCAGAGTGTCGCCGGCGGTTTGGATCTGTTCGTAGGTAACAGATCCAATAAGCGTTGCACGGGCTGAGAATTCGTCCTCCGTAAGCGCAAGCGGCGCACCCGGTTTTTCTGCGAGCCGGTAAACGTCAATGCGTCTGATACTCTGCACGCTACTGTCCGGAGCATTTCGTTGCGGCGCCGGCCAACTGAGGATTACTTCGTTACCTTGCTGCGCGCCGGAAAGAAACTCGGTGCGTTGTTGCACGCGTTCAACCGGCGGCAGCGGAGGTCTGCGTTTACCGCAGGCCGAAGCAAGAACCAAGACACAAAGACACAAAGCTTTGATTAGCTTCACTCTGATCTTTTGTACCTTAGTGCCTTTGTGGTTAGGCCGTTGCTTCACAGAATGTAACGACTGAGGTCCTGGTCCTTCACAGTTTCGGAAAGCATGCCTGAGACGTAAGCGGCGTCGATGCGCTGGTGCTTCGGATCGAGGTCGGGCCCTTCAAAGCTGATCTCCTCCAACAGTTTTTCCATGATCGTTTGCAGGCGACGAGCGCCGATATCTTCAGTCTGTTGGTTGACCTGCGCAGCGAAATTGGCAATGGAATCGATCGCGTCTGAAGTAAACTCGATCGTGACGCCTTCAGTTTCCATCATTGCCTGGTACTGCTTGATGAGCGCGTTACGCGGTTCAGTCAGAATTCGTTTGAAGTCTTCGATGGTGAGTGATTCGAGCTCAACGCGAATTGGAAACCGGCCTTGAAGCTCGGGAATCAAGTCGGACGGCTTTGAAACATGGAATGCGCCTGCGGCGATGAAGAGGATGTGGTCCGTCCGCACCATGCCGTAACGCGTGTTGACCGTCGTGCCTTCGACGATCGGAAGAATGTCGCGCTGCACGCCTTCGCGCGAAACGTCGGGACCGTGTCCTGACTCGCGGCCGGCGATCTTGTCGATCTCGTCGAGGAAGATGATGCCCGAGTTCTCCACGCGTTCAACCGCGATGCGCGTCACCTGGTCCATGTCCACCAGGCGCTGCTCCTCTTCCTGGATAAGGTACTCGAAGGCCTCGCTGACC
>JBKPJS010000283.1:0-5018 GCA_046730815.1 Acidobacteriota bacterium | reverse complement strand
AAAGCCACGACCGGTCGCCCCCATAACGATGAAGCAACACGACCGCCGGAGCGCCTTCAGCGCCCTTGAGTAACCAGCCACGCGCACGCTGCCCGTCCGTGTTGGTCCAGGTTTCATCCGTCACCTTGATCGCGCGTCCACTGATGCGTGAGAACGATTCGGGCGTAACGACATAAGGCCGCCTGGTCGGACGCGAAACACAGTAGACGATAAACGAAAGCGCGCCCACGACGGCGAGCACAATCACCAGCACTATTGGCAGGAAAGACTTGACGAGCCTCTTACCAATTCTTCGTCGGGGTGGCATTAGTGTGAGTAACCTCGGATCGCGTCATGATAGTCCTTCGGCGTGTTGATGTTAACAAAAAACCTTTCCGACTGAGCGAGATTCCTGATTTCAGCAAACTCCACCCAGCGCGTCTTTACTGCTTCAAGCAGGTCGAGCGGCCGGCGGCGACCTGCTTCGATCATCTCGGTCGCCCGCTGGCGGCAAGGATCGATGCGATAAAGCGCCGCGAGCGGTTGAGGACGGCCGTCTGCTTGCAACGGCACCACCGCTTCATGGTCCATGCGCAGGTCCGCGAGCTGCTGGAAGAGCTCCGAGGTGACAAATGGAAGATCGCAAGCTACCACGATTGCCCATTCGCGTCTGCATGCCGTGAGGGCCGCATGCAGGCCCCCGAGGGCGCCCCATTGTGGATAAATATCGGGAACGCTCGGAAGACGGGCATCGTTACAGCCGACGATGGTAACTAAGTCGGTGAGCCTCAGCAGGTTTTCGGCGATTCGTTCGATGAAGGTCTGTTGCTCAATGCGCAGTTGAGACTTGTCGGTCCCCATTCTGCTGGAGGCGCCGCCGGCGAGGATAAACGCTTGACAGGATTTCAGGATTTCCAAGATTGTCAAGATATACCATCCTGTAAATCTTGAGAATCCTGGAAGTCCTGTAACACCTTGACCCGCTTCTCGGGCGAAGATTATAGTCCTACTTAATGAACAGATTTACCCCTATTCTCAGCGCAATACTCATCGCCGTAATGGCGATGTCGGCCGTAGCTCAAAAGCCCGCCGGGACCGTAGCCACACCCAAGGCGAACGACCTGCAACTCTTCGCTCTCGAGGATCTCCGTCCCGGTATGAAGGGAACCGCGCGCACAGTTTTTAGTGGCGCGGAAGCGCAGGAGTTCGGCGTCGAAATACTCGGCGTGCTACCTGGATTTCCAGGGCCACGACAGTCCGCAATCATCGCAAAATTAAGCGGCGCCAATGTTGAAAAGACCGGTGTGTTTGCGGGCATGTCCGGATCGCCCGTCTACATCGACGGCAAGATCGTCGGCGCAATCGCATTCAGTTTTCCTTTCTCGAAAGAACCGATTGCCGGGATCACGCCGATCAAGCAGATGATCGATCTCTTCGACAAGGGCTCGGAAAATGTAAAACCCAAAGAACCTCGACCGGTTTCATTTGCGCAGCTCGCAGGCACTGACTGGAAGCCTAATCTACCGAAGCCTGCGGTATCGTCCGTTTCGCTTTTAGCTCCAGTCTCGGTCGGGTCGCCTTTGCTGCCATTGTTGGGTCAGCAGATGACTCCCATTGCGACCCCACTCGTGTTCAGCGGTATCAGCCAGGAGTCGCTATCAGCGTTCGCGCCGCAGTTGGTTGCGAGCGGACTGCTGCCGGTGTCCGGAGTTGGAGGTTCAGCCGCGATCACTCCACTCGCCGAAGTCAATGGAAACACGTTTCCGCCGGGAAGTTCGATCAGCGTTCAACTGGTGCGCGGCGACTATTCGCTCGCCGCGGCAGGAACAGTGACGTTGCGTGATCAAGATCGAATCTATGCTTTTGGTCATCCATTCCTGAGTCTGGGTGCGTCGGATATGCCGATGACGGAAGCTTCGGTGGTTACCGTCATTTCCAACATGAACAACTCGTTCAAGCTGGCGGTGCCGGGTCGCATGGTTGGCGCGATCTCACAGGATCGAGCCTCCGGGATCTTTGGTCTGTTGCGTCAGGCGCCCAAAATGATTCCGGTCAAAGTCAATCTACACACCAGCCGCGATCGAATTGAGACCTACTCTTACGAGATAGCGAACGACTCCTTTCTGACGCCGCTGCTGCTCAACATCACGCTCTTTAATACGATCACTTCCAGTGAGCGCGCGTTGGGTGATTCCACCCTCACTGTGAAGGGCGAAATAAAAGTTAAGGGCCAGGAGGCCATACAGATCGATCGCCGCTTCTCCGCAAACAACTCTCCCATCCTGGCAGCGGGCTCGATCGCTGCGCCGGTGAGTTCGCTTTTGACGAGCGGTTTCGACGACGTCCAGCTCGATGGCATTACGCTGGATATCTCGTCTTCGGAGACGAAGTACGCAGGCACTCTCGAGCGCATTACGCTTGACCGCACGGAAGTGCGTCGTGGAGAAAAGATCGAGGTGCAGGCTTACGTGCGGACCGAGTCCGGAAAGCAGTTCGTGCAGCGGATTCCGGTCCAGATACCCGAGGACGCTGCGCTGGGCCAATTATTAGTGTTTGTCGGTGACGGAGGCGCGTTGCAGGAAGGCTCGCCAGCGAAGTCGTTTGTACCGCAGGATCTCGGCCAGTTGGTTAAGGCCATCAACACCATCAAGAAGAGTGATCGACTGTATGTGAAGCTGTTTCGGATTACACCTGGAGCAGTGATTGGAACGAGCGAGCTTCCGAGTTTGCCGCCGTCAATGGTTGCAACGTTGAATAGCGAGCGCACCTCGGGCGGCTACACGCCTACGGTTCTTTCCCCCGTTTATGAAATGGAGTTGCCGCCGGCTGAGTTCGTGATCTCCGGGCAGCAACTCATCGCGATCGACGTTGTGAGATAGTTTTGCCGCGAATTATTTAAGATTTTCTAACGCGTCGATTCGGTCCTTGAACGCTTTCGACAGTACCTCAACTTCATCCGCTGAATAATTCGCTGCGCGGAAAGCGTCTTTGATCTGCTCGTCACTCAAACGCTTCGCCAAATTATTCAACCAGCGAGCATCAGCAACCGTGAGGTTCTCGAAGAGCTTCTTGTTCTTTCCACCGTAATTGAAATCAATTACGTCGCCATTCACCTTCTCAATGAACTTGGCTTTTTCATAATCAGACGGCTTGTTGCGACTGCGCGAGATAATGCCGCCCGTCTTGCCGAAAGTCGCGCCTAGATCGCTGATGATGTAGCGTAGCTCTCCCTCCCCGGTGGTATCGCCGCGTACGGCAAGGATTTCATTGTTATCATCTTTCATGTCCCAGTTATTGAGCACAACCATGAGGATTTTCAGACCACGAAACTCCGGCGTGTTCATGAATGGGTTGTTCTCCCACATCCAGTTGCCGGCGCGCTTCACGTCGGCTGGCCTGGCTTCGAGTCGAACGTTTTCAAAATCGCCCTTGCCTTCAATTGTCGCCTTCGGAACGAGATAGGCAATCTCACTTTCGTAACCAAGCGCCCATACCAAACGATTGGCAGCAGTGTCAGTCTGTGCTTCCTTGCCGACCTTTGCGATCCACTCGTTTCCTTTAGCGTCCTTAACGCGATATTTCGTCGACCATCCGCCCTTCTTCTCTTCGATAAAAGTCAGCTTGCTGAGGTCAGGCTTCATTTCCTCGCCGCCTGCGCCGAGGAGAAGATTACGACTCGCGATGTCGTCAGGCTCGCGCCAAAGGACCGGTTTGCCGGTGAGTTCCTTCTTCTCCTTTTTATCTTTATCTTTCTTATCTTTGTTGTCCTGAGCGGTTGCGGCGAAGGGAAGCGCCAGCATCAGAATCATTAACCAGACGGACCAGTAGCCTGATTTCGTACGGAACATGAAATATTGTCTCCTACCTGTAAATTTCTGGTACAACTCTGTCGGGTCAGGAAGATTGTAAAGCAAATATATAGCCGCAGATAAACGCAGATTGACGCAAATCAGATTTTCTGATCTGCGTCAATCTGCGTTTATCTGCGGCTTAAGTTTATGGGTTGGGAGGCGTCGCGCCTTGCGGAGTGATCCACAGTTCGACGAACAGCGCGTCACGTGCAGGTCCGACGAGAGTCACGATTCGGCGTTGATCCAGTCCACGAGAGTTAACCAGATAATCAACAATGCGACTGGCGTGATGTTGGACCTCGCTGCGCTTGTCGGATTTTCCTGGATAGACAATCACGTAAGCGGTCGCGGTTGGATCGTTTTGAAGTTCGATTCCGAAGTTGTCGAGACGCGCTTTCTCGTCGTTGCGAGAGATGTCGGCAAACTCGTCAAACTTGCGGCTGTTCAGTTTCGGAAGCGGAACCGTGACGGCACAGTCCGCGGAACATTCGAGCGTATATCCCTCCATTGAAAGCGACGCTCTTACAGTCTGGCCGGCCAGGCCAGTCGTATCGACTTTGATCGTGCCCGTCCCTTGTCCTTCGATAATCGTTCCTGCCGACACGGTCCAGTTGTAAACCGGATTGACGTTGGCCGGTACGCCGCCGGAATAACGTGAGCTGAACGTGAGAGGCTGATCGATTCCGATAGTCGTCGGACAGACGATCTCGATCGCCGGGCAAACAGGTTGAACTGCTGCGCACGGATTCACGAGCACACTGACTGAAGAGAACGCTTCACACGAGCCATCCGTGCCGGTGCTTTGAATATCGAGTGATGCTTTGTGGTAACCGGGCTTTAATCCAGTGAGGTTCCACGTCACAACCGGACCATCACCGCTGATCACGCCCGCAGTCGTTGACCACTTGTACTTGATTGGATAGCCGCCAGGCGAAACTGCCTTTGCAGTCAGGCGAACTTGCGGCGCGCCTCCACCAGCACAGGTTGTTACTACGTTCGTGTCGGAAGTTAAGTTAAGACTCAGGGGCGCGTTTGCAGCGGCGACTGTTACAGTGGGTTTCTGGGCGAAAAGTTGCGGCGTGGACAAACATGCCACCAGGGCAATGGGCGGCGCCACGTATCCGATTAGCCGGGATGGGTTTCTAAACATTTGCACTCCTATGAGACAAGAAAGTCGCAATCAGTTTC
>JBKPJS010000282.1:0-2686 GCA_046730815.1 Acidobacteriota bacterium | reverse complement strand
ATGTTCGTGAAAGAACGAGAGTGGCTGATTGACGAGGTGGCCATAAAACTCTTTTCGCAAGTCGTATTCGATGTTGCGTGAGACGCCGATCAAAATTCGACGTTGCAGGAAGAGAAACGTGCCGCTGATGAGACTGGCAGCCAGAACCTTAGCCGCGGAGACAGTGAGTTTCGACCACGAGACTTCCGTCCAGTTCGCGTCAATTGCCCGGCCGACGATGAGCGGAATGAAAAGTCCGGCGACAACGCTGGCGAAGATACAGGCTATACCGAGGGTCAGTTGCGGCTTGTAATTACGAAAATAGCGCGAGAACTTTTTTAAATCTTCCACACGAGGATAATAGCAAACCGCCGATTACACAGATAAACGCAGATAGGTGCTGATTGCAGTGGCTGCGAGTTTCTCTTGAGAATCGAAGAGTTCTGCAGAAACAGTGATGACTCTTTTGCCGGCTCGCACAACTCGCGCCGACGCTCGCGCGGAACCCTCACTTACCGGCCTGAGATAATGAATCGTGAGATCGACTGTTATCGAACGTTCGTTTTCAGCGAGCATCGGCATGATGGCAAATGCCATCGCTGAATCGATCAGGGTCGCGATGGCGCCGCCGTGTGCGATTCCGCCGTTTCGCTTGAGCTCGCCCCGGATCTTCATTGAGAGCACTGCATGTCCGGGTTCGACCGATTCGACTTCAATGCCAAGCAATTTGGCAAAGGGAACTTCATCAAGTGTCATGAACGATAACTCTCTCCAGGATTCGAAGGCTCAACAATCACCGCGGTCCCGTAAGCCAAAACTTCTGTGACGCCCTCCGAGAGTTCCGTCGTGTCGTAGCGCGCACCGATAACGGCGTTGGCGCCTACCTCGGTCGCATGCTGAATCATGATGTCGAAAGCGTCAGCCCGCGTCTGTTCGCACAGCTTGGTCCAGACGGTGATGTTACCGCCGACGAGCGTCTGTAGCGACGCCCCGATCGTGGCGAAGATGTTTCTCGAGCGCACCACGATGCCGCGCACGACGCCGAGATTTTGTACGACGCGATAATTCGGCAACTCGAAAGCGGTGGTCACCATTTGATGCGATACCGAATAGTGCGGCGGACTCACCGCGTATGGAACGCGTTGCTGCATTGAATCTGAACTCATCTTATCTGCCTCTTTTTGTGGCTACTTTCGGTATGTAGAGAAACTGTTGCAGGTCGCAGCGCGCGTCTTTATCAAACGCTACGCCTTCGTGTTCGAGCATAAGCTGTTGTTTGTTATGTGGCAGCACAACCCTGCCGGTCGAACATTTTCCTTGCGCATTGATCACGCGATGCCAAGGCGTGCCTTCCGGTGATGAGTGCATGCAAAAGCCCACCGTCCGAGGCGTATAGCCTTCGCCGAGTAGCTCCGCAATCTGGCCGTAAGTCATCACACGACCACGCGGAATGCGCCGGACGATTGCGTAAACGCGTTCACGGTACTTTGGATTTTCTTTTGACATCATATTAGGCCACGGATTACACGGATAATCCGGATTTTAGCCGTTTCATCCGTGGCTAATTTTCGTTGCATAGAGGAACGGTCACGTCGTAAATCGGCATCGGCGATAGTATATACTGGAAACTACATGAACAATCCCTTTCGCCTTGCCGCTTCAAGCTACTTAAATTCCGCTCCTCTAATTTGGAGTTTTCTCAACGGACCACATCGCGGCAGCGTGGATTTTGTCGAAGCCGTACCGGCACGTTGTTCGGAATTGCTGGCTGACGGGGTGGTCGAGGGCGCGCTCGTTCCGGTGATTGAATACCAGCGGATTCCGAGTGGCTTTTTGGTGCCGAATGTTTGCGTCGGCTCGCAGAAAGAAGTGCTGAGCGTCGTGCTCGTCTCTAAGAATAAACGGCTCGAGGATATTCGCACCGTCGCTTTAGACAACTCATCGCGCACATCGGCAACATTAGTGAAAGTGATCTTCAGGGAATTCCTGCAACACGAGCCGGAGTGGGCCACGCGCGTGCCGAATCTCGAAGAAATGATCGAGAAGAACGATGCGGCATTGATTATTGGCGATCCCGGAATGACGTTTCCGAGACAGGGATTGAACGTGTGGGACATGGCGAGCTTGTGGCAGCAACACACTGGGCTTGGATTTGTCTTTGCGATGTGGATGGTTCGAGATGAAGTGATCGAGCGCGCTCGCACGCTCGATTTCGCGATCGCACGGGATGAAGGAGTCGCGCACGTTGAAGAGATTGTGCGTTCGTATCAGGACAAAATTCCGATGCCGGTTAGCGAACTGAGAAACTACTTGACCGAGAACATCGTTTTCAATGTAGACGAGTCGATGGAAAGGGGCTTGCGACTCTATTTTGAATTGGCGTTCAAGCATGGACTGATTGAACGCGTGAAGCCGTTGCGGTTTATCTAAAACCATCCACAGATTACGCAGATTATCCGTGTAATCTGTGGATGTGCTAAATTCAACCTGGTGTCTGCTACGAATATTAAATCAATTCTCGATCGCGTGCTCGCGGGCGAGCGCATGACAAGCGAAGAATGCACGCTGCTGCTCGAGTCGCACGACATCGCGCGAATGGGCGTGGCTGCTGACGAAATACGCGCGCGCCACGGCTCGAAGAGATGCTCGAGAAAAACGATGCAGCGCTAATCATCGGCGACCCCGGCATGGCGTTTCCGCGACAGGG
>JBKPJS010000281.1:0-2324 GCA_046730815.1 Acidobacteriota bacterium | reverse complement strand
TGTCCAGGAATGATTTCTTACTTTTGAGGCAAAGCCTCTCTGCGCTTTGACGACCGCGGACGCTTAGAGCCGAGTGATTTATGCCTTTTGTGCTTCTTTGCGGCGACCTTCTTCATCCCGAAACTGGATCTCGTAAAGGCGAGAATAAAGGCCACCGTCGGAAAGTAACTTGTCATGTGTTCCACGCTCGACAATCACGCCACCCTCGACGACGAAGATCACGTCAGCGCGTCGCACGGTCGCCAGCCGGTGTGCAATGACGATCGCAGTTCGGCCTTCCATCAGTCTGTTCAACGCGTCGAAGACCAGTTCTGCCGATGAAGCGTCAAGGCCCGAGGTCGGTTCGTCAAGTATCAGGATCGGAGCGTCTCGGATGATAGCTCGAGCGATTGCAATGCGTTGGCGTTGGCCCCCGGATAAAGTCGCACCCTTTTCACCAACCATCGTGTCGTACTGCTGTGGCATGTTCCTGATGAACTCGTCAGCATTCGCTAACTCAGCAGCTCGCAGGATTTCGCTACGTGAAGCCTCGGGCTTGCCATAAGCAATGTTTTGCCAGACCGGCGCCCTGAAGAGAAGTGTCTCCTGCAAGACAAAGCTGATCTGCCTCCGCAGTGACTTTAGTTTGTAATTCCGCACATCCTGGCCATCTATCTTCACCACACCCTTGACGGGATCATAAAGACGAGCGATCAGGCTTACTATCGTCGTCTTTCCTGCACCTGTTGGACCAACGAGAGCCGCAAGTTGACCAGGCTCGACGTGAAGATTGATGTCGTTGAGAGTCGCGTAACCTTTGTTGTAGGCGAAAGAGACGTGCTCGAATTGAATATCGCCCTTGAACTCGGGCGCTTTTTTTGCGTCCGGTAGATTGCGTATTCTGTCCTCGGTTTCAATCACTTCATGTATGCGTTCATACCCGACCGCCGCTTTCGACATCGTGTCGGTCATCTTCGACAGGTCTCGCATGGGCTTGTACATCTTGCCGAGATAGATAAGGAACACGAGCAGGGAGCCCGCTGTTATTTGTTCGCTCATCACCAGAGTTACGCCGTACCAGAGGACCAGGCACGTTCCCACAGCGACGATAACTTGCACGACAGGCGCCAGCTTCGCCTTGAGACCGCGCGCCCTGAGCGCCATCTCGACACTCTCCAGGCTTTGCTGCGCAAAACGTGCTTCTTCGTAATCTTCGCGAGCGAACGCTTTCACCACGCGGATTGAAGAGAGCACTTCCTGAACAACCGAAACTACTTCACCCTCTTTCTTCCGCAGAGCGCGGGAGGCTTGCTTGATCCGGCCTGTGTAGCTGTAGACAACCAGAAACAGGAATGGTGTTATTGAGAGCGCAATCAATGTGAAGCGCCAGTCCAGATAAAACATGACCAGCAGCATGCCGGCCAGCGTCAACACGCTAACGACGATACCTAAGAGTGCCTGCGAGATGAAATCCTGAATGGCATCGATATCGGCAGTGACGGTACTGATCAGATCACCGGTGGGTTTGAGATCGTGGTAAGCGAGGGACAAGCGTTGAATGTGATGATAAAGAATGCGACGCAGATCGTGCATTACCCATTGACCGACTGAAGTTGTCAGATACTTTTCCGCGTAGGCACTAACAGCTCCGATTACGGCAATCACTATTACGGCGAGGATAGCGAAGTGAAGAATTGCAACTTTGCCGAGACCAAAAGTTGGACCGAGGAGTCCAGACATCCACGGCGGCATTTTCTTTCCTCCGAACACGTAGTCGAAGATAATTTTTAACGGCCATGGTTCAAGCAAATCAGTTGCGGTTTCGCCCAGCACCGCGATGAAAGCGATCACGAGCATGGTCCGGTGAGGTCGAAGCAGAGAGCCAAGGTTTATTTTCTTCTTCGGCATCGGGCGCAAGGGTAGGGAGACCGTCTAATAATAGTCCTCCAGATCAACATTGGGTAGTGTCCCTAGGTTTAGACTGCACAGAGAAAAATTCAAATTAGGCCAAACGATCATCGCAGCGAGGGAGATCCTTCTTGCAGTTTTGCGAGCTGCTTCTTTAGCCGTTCGATCTCCAGTTTTGCTGCTCTGAGCGATGCCTGTGGTGACATCAACTCAAGCCGAGTTTGAGCCGGCTGAATAACTTTTTCATCGAGATTTGTAATTAGATGGTCCGACGATTCATACAAGAACTCAGGGAGGACCCACGGATAGCGCCGCCAATGCTCGAACATCGCATACTCCCTCTGAGGTGCGCACAGGATTGGCTGAATAGGCAGTGATGGAAGATTCGGCACAATATGAGAGAGTTCCTGGGGAATGCTCCTGGCATCACTGAGATC
>JBKPJS010000280.1:0-11731 GCA_046730815.1 Acidobacteriota bacterium | reverse complement strand
CCAAAGAAGCAGGCGCTTGTCAGTGAGTGTCCACTCGGAAAACTGTAAGTCTCAGGCGCGGCTAAGTTGAAAAACGGTACCGGCCGTTCGCGTTTGAAGGCCAGCTTGAGAGTTACATTCAATAAGCCAGCGCCGATCATCGTGATCGCAAAGAGTTTTGCTTCACGACCCCACTTTCGCTTTGCAAACCAGGCGACGAGGATGATCGTTCCAATCGTGAGCGATATCGTCGATCCAACAAAAGAAAACCCACGCATGATCGTGGTGAGCACAGGCGAAGCAAGCTGATGAACCGCGGCGCGTGTGACTTCGTCGAAATGCCGTGTCTCACCTGCCAACCCTTCGTCTGCCAGCCACCCGAAGAACACGAGCGCGCCAATGGCCGCCGCCAGGCCGAGCAGGAGTGATAGACTAAGAAACTCAAACCAACGCTTTTCGTTGGCGCTCGTTGTTGACATCGGTTCTTCAGTAGCGAAATTGTACAGGATTTACAAGATTTTCCTGGATGTGCAGGATGAATCTTGTTTATTCTGAAAAATCTTGTAAATCCTGTCTCATTCGTGGCTGATCTTCCCAGACGAAAGTTTCTGAAAACTATCGGAGGCGCCGCAGTGGCGAGCGCACTTCCGGATGTTCTTTTGGCCGCGCCAACACAATCGCCTTCCGTTGCGGTCTTCTGGGAACCGGGATTTCCGTCGATCCAGGGCTGCGATATCACACGAGAGACTCTGCAACAATCGCTTTCCGGTTTCGCTGTTAGCTTCCTGAGCGAACGAGATCTAATCGCACAACTAAACACCGCGCGTTTTGATTTGCTCATCACACCTTACGGTTCTGCTTTTTCGAAACGCATCTGGAAAGAGCTTCTGAAATATCTGCGCGCGGGCGGAAACTGGCTGAACGTTGGCGGTGTGCCGCTCTCACGACCGGTAGTGCGGACCGGCTCTGAGTGGCGCGTCGAGCCACATCAAACCACGTATCACAAACAACTCGGCATCACGCACTCGTTTCCAGTAAAAACGACCACGATTTCGACCTACGAGGCTGACGCGGATCTTAAAAATCATTTGAACGCGCGCGAGATCTATGAGCTTTACGTACGCCTGAGTTCGTCGAGCAACGAACCCGACGAAGCAGGCAGCGATGGTCCGCACGAAGGAGTCATTCATCCATTGATGCTCGGGATGAATCGCGATCGTCGACCTATCGCGGCGCCAGTGATTCAGATTGATCGTTTGCTCGCTGACTTCGCCGGTGGGCGTTGGGTGTTTGCAAACTTCAACGGCACGATAGACGCCCAAGCCCTCGGTGCTCTCGCTAAGAGAGCAGCGCAGGGCGCAAGCCGTCTTGAAGTAAAGAGTACGTTTGCATGTTACCGGCAGCGAGAAACGCCGTCGTTGTCGGTTCGACTGAGTCGTCCGAAGGGCCAGGTGGTGTCCGGCGATTGCAGCGTTGAAGTGCGCGACGATGCGGACCGAATTGTTTCGCATTTCACTCTATCGCTAAACGCACAAAGGAGCTTCGCCCTCGATGCCGCAAAGCTCGCACCCGGTCTTTACAAGATTCACGCGCGAACCACTCTTAACTCGCAGGAACTGACTCACACTAGCGGCTTCTGGATCTATGACGAAGCGCTGATTGCACGCGGCAAGCCTGTCACTGTCGACAAACATTTCTTCTATCGCGACGGCGAAGTGTTTCCTGTTACCGGCACGACCTACATGGCTTCCGATAAACATCGTCGCTTCCTCTTTGAGCCGAACCCGTTTGTTTGGGACAACGACTTCCGCCAGATGAAAGAAGCCGGCGTCAACATGGTGCGCACCGGAATCTGGACCGGCTGGAAGAAGTACATGCCTGAACCTGGCAAAGTAAATGAAGCTACACTGCGCGCGTTCGATGCCTTTCTTCTGACCGCACACAAGTATGACATTCCGGTTGTCTTCACTTTCTTCGCTTTCCTTCCCGAAACGTGGGGCGGGGAAAATGCCTACCTCGATCCACGATCGATAAAGGCGCAACAGCAGTTCATCTCAGCTTTCACTGAACGTTGCCGCCATGTTGACGACGTCATCTGGGACTTCATAAATGAGCCTTCATTCGGCTCCTACAAGTACATCTGGAGTTGCCGGCCCAACTACGACGCTCACGAACGAGCCGCATGGAAACAATGGCTGAGGGATCGTTACCCTGCCGCGAGTGATGAAGAACATGCGAGCCAACTGCAACAACTCTGGCGCACAACCGACGACGTATTCGATCTTCCCAAGCTGGCAGATTTCGAAAGCGTTCATCTGATCGACGAACGCCTGCCGCTCAAAACGCTCGCCTATCGCTTGTTCGCGCAGGACATGTTTATTCGTTGGGTGCAACAGATGAAACCGGCGATAAGAAACAACGGCAATCCAAAACAACTGATCACTGTCGGCCAGGACGAAAACGGACTCGGAGACAGTCCCAACATGCAGTTCTTCGCCAACGAGATCGACTTCGTATCGCTGCACAACTGGTGGAACAACGACGATCTGCTTTGGGACAGCGTGCTTGCGAAGACACCTTCGAAGCTGACCCTGATGGAAGAAACAGGCGTCATGTTTTATGAAAACGCAGATGGGAGCGGCTCCTGGCGCAGTGAAGAAGAGGTCAGCCGTCTGCTCGAGCGCAAGCTGGCGATCTCTTTCGCCGCCGATGGCGCTGGTTTTATCGAGTGGATTTGGAACACGAATCCTTACATGAATTCCACAAACGAAGTGGGCATCGGTTTTTATCGTGTCGATGGAACAGCGAAACCGGAGCTTGAGCCGTTTCTCGCGATCGCAAAGTTCATGCGCCAGCACGGCCGTTTGTTGAGAGATCGGATCTCTGTACCAGTCGCGTTGGTCATTCCTCACTCGCAGATGTTCTCACCTCGCAGCTTCGCCCACGAAGCAACACGCAGGTGTGTGCGAGCGATGTATTACCACTGCGGAGTACCCATGCAAGCTGTTAGTGAATACACGCTCGCAGAATATTCAGGACAGGCAAAACTAATCGTCGTTCCATCGCCTCGTGTGCTCACGGAGAAGTGTTGGGAATTGCTTTTAGCGGAAGCTAAGCGTGGAGCAACGGTGGCGATCTCTGGAGCGATCGATAACGATGATCACTGGCTTCCGGTCGAACGCACGAAACTGTTTGGTCCATTGGGCGTGACCGAGCCCATCGCAGAGTCTGAGGCCATCACGATTGGTCCAACAGAATATGTGCTGAGATACGACGGCGAGAAAATGCAGCGGATTGAAAAGGCTGTAGTCCGCGGATCTCAGCCGGTACGACCGCTTATTCACGCTCACGGTGCGGGCCGCATCGTGTGGAGTCCGCTGCCGCTGGAGTTAGGCGAGTCAATGGCGGCGTTGGCTGCTTTCTACAAGCTGGCGCTCGCTCAAGCTCGCGTCGCACCTATCTTCACCGCAACACCACATATACCTGCCGTGCTGGTTCTGCCGTCAGTTTTCCGCGACGTCGTCCTCTACACCTTTGTGTCTGAGATCGACCGCGACACGCAAATGCAAGTCACACATTTAGAATCAAAGACTCGCTTCGCTGTGTCCGTGCCCGCCGAACGCACCGCTATGGTTTTAATCGAGAGACGCACCGGAAAAGTATTAGCCGCAGATGAACGCGTATGAACGCGGATGAACGCCGATCAAATCCGCGTTCATCTCCGGCTTATTTCTTGCGCGACTTCCTGGCTTTTTTAGGCTTTGCAACCGCAGCCAGTTGATCGTGCGTCCTCACCCTGTTCCAGAGTCTATGACGACTGTGATACTGCTCAACTTTGTGCGCGGGTGTCGAACTGATGGTGCTCGCGAGATTACTGATCTGATTGAGCACGGGAGCATTGGCGCCCTGCTCGCGCAAATGCTTATGCAACTGGTCCAACTCCTTCACCGCCTGTTTCGGCCGGTCGAGTGCGACAAGGCAGTCCACTCGCTGACTTACCAGCTGCCGGTAACTAAGATTTAACGCCTTCTGCTCGGCCTTCTGAAACACGTCGACTGCCGGTTCCGTCAGTTTGAGCGCCTCTTTCGGCTCTGCTTTATGAGTCTGACTGAGTTTCAATTTCTCCTTCGCCTTGTCAGTTTTTTCGAGATGGAAAAATGGTTGCGTCAGACCATTCGCAACCGTCATCGCGAGCTTGGCTCCCAACAAGCTGTCCTTGTGTTCCTCACTCATCTCCCGCAGCAGATCGAATCCTTTTTGCAAGTGTGGCGAGCGCGAGCCCTCGAGGTACAAGTTCATTCCCACCTCGTATGAAAAATAATCCTGCGCGGTGCGATCGAGTTTTTGCGTCAGCGGAGTGCCCACACGCAAGCGATGAACATTCGAAGGTATCAGTATGTCGCCGCCACCCTGGTACAACGCCCGCACGTAATATTCACCCGGCTCGTCAAAGTAGAAGCCATAGCGGCCATAACTAATCAGCACCTCTTCACTATAGCGATCTGGCCCCGGCTGCTCATCGGCCAATAAAGGCAACAACTGCTTCGGACTCGTGTACGCGAGCTTGCACATCACCGGCGCATACTCAACGATTCGCCCCTCGGGCCGGCGAATGTAAATCACCACGCCGCCGTATTCGGGATTTAGACGCGAGTCTAACGTGAGCGGCATGTCCGCAAACAAATTTCGAAGTCGCAACTCGATCGCTACCGGCTCCATAAACTCGAAGTATTCTTTGGAACGTATGAGAAGTTCGACCGGCTGTTCTCCTTCGACACTCGCCATCGCTCCCGGAGGAGCTGCAAGGTACTCCGCGCCCGCAGGAGCTTCGAGGTGTCCGCCTGACGCCCACGGATCTCCACCCATAATCACCGACGAACGATCGCCGTGGCGGAGGTGGATTAACTCTTCGTCGTCGAATCTGAACGTGAAGTTGGACCAGAAGCTATCTGCGCCATTCAGATTGTCGTAGCGCCAGTCGTAATTCATCCACGATAAAGCGTCGGGACGATTCTTGTCCCAGGAATGAAGAAAGTTAAATGCGTGACCTGCTTCGTGAACCCACGTATAAAGAAACTGTCGCATCGCCGCCGCCTGATCGGCGTTGGCTGGTTTCCCTTTGACCAGGTGATCGAACCACTCGTGTTTGCGGAAGACTGCAAAGCCTTGCCTTTCCGGCGCCTTGCCTAAGCCGCCAAGTGCTGCGGCCGCGTCAAACATGATTCCTCCAACTGACGGCTCCTCGTAACCACCCGCGAGGATGCCCCACATCTCCCACTTGGGCCATGGACCAGCGATCTGGCTGAAGTAAGTTTCCATGGCATTGTGCAGTTCAGCGTCGGACCACGTTTCGAAGTCTGCGTTGCTATCGTCGATGACGCTTGTGTCTGGACGAATCTTCACTTGTACACCGGCTTCGCGATAGGCCTCCTCGATAGTCAAAACTCGCGCCGCAAGTCCGGCAGGTTTGATTGGATGTCCGCTGGTGTTCCACTCGGGCAGCACCGGCGCCGCGTTTACTGACTTGCAAACGTCGATTTCCAAATTCAACGTGCGAAATGAATCAGATTTCTTCGTGCAGTTATAAACAGCAGCCTGTCCGCCGGACCGGGTAAACGAAGCAATGCACGTAGGTGTAACGCCGGGTCGTGGCGCGGCAACCGTAATGTTCAGCGTGTTAGGTGGATGAGTTCCCTTCCAGAACGACACCTTTCCGGTGATCTGCACCTTGTTACCTGCGGTCTTAACCGCTGGCTTATGCACGATCCACGATTCTCTGTACACGCGGGTCACTTTCGGAGGACTACCAGGCACGGCGATTTTATTTAGCTGGTAGAAATCACCACTCACTCTTTTTAGGACAGGCGAGTTTGGATAGCGCTTATCGACGTCGATGCGCAGGTCAAGAAAAGCGAGACCACTCGTCGGTGCGGTCATTTCGCCTTCGTACTGTCCGCTTATGCTTGTTGGAGCCGTTGCTACGGGACTTCGCTTGGCCATGTAGACACCTCAGAAAGAAGGATCGGGATTGTTGCAGGTAGGCGCGCGCGTCTAAGCGTAGCCGAATCGTTTTTCGGATTTGATGATCTTGATCTCTCCATTGTGAATCGATATTCCCAGGTTGGGAGTGTTCGAACCTTCAACGGAGATTGTCTGCGAAAGGTTTTTCGTTGGAATGTTTATTTCTATATCGAGAGCGCCGTCAGGCACCTCGGTTTCGGAGGAGAGCGCGAGACCAAGCGTACGCTTCGTCGTCACTCCCTCCTTTTGCAGGACGCTCTTGCCATTAACGAGGATCTCGACGCGGTCGTTGTTGAATCCCTCTTGTAGATCGATACGCATGTTTGCATCATACCGAACTATCCACAGATTACGCAGAGTATCTGTGTAATCTGTGGATGGGTTTCTATTTCGTTGGCGCCCGCCGAGTCGTGACCACCATGCGGCACTGCATCGAAAAAGTGAAGGCTGCCGTGTTTTTTGTCGGCAGATAAGCCGAGCCGTGGTACAAATTACGCTGCCTGGAATAACAATTTCTAACTTTTAAGGAATTTTAAATGCTGAAGCACCTGTTCTCAATGTGTCTCTTGTGCCTTTTTGTGACGCAACTTTCCGCGCAAGTTTCCCCAAACACCGCGGCGGATGATTACAACAGTATTTTCAAAACAGTGAAATGGCGTTCGATCGGGCCGTTTCGTGGCGGGCGTTCAGTTGCCGGAACCGGAGTGGTGGGCGATCCCAAAACTTATTACATGGGTACGACTGGAGGCGGTCTTTGGAAAACGGATGACATGGGAATCAGTTGGCGAAATATCTCGGATGGCTATTTCAAGACTGGTTCCGTTGGCGCTATCGCTGTTGCTGAGAGCGATCCGAATGTTGTCTACGTCGGGATGGGCGAACACGCAGTCCGCGGCGTGATGACTCACCACGGCGATGGCGTTTACAAATCAACGGACGCCGGAAAGACGTGGAAGAAGATCGGGTTGGATTTGACTCAACACATTTCGCGGATCGTCGTCGATCCGAAGAACGCAAACATAGTTTTCGTAGCGGCTCAGGGAGCTTTGTACAGCAGATCAAAGGAGAGAGGTCTCTATAAATCCTTCGACGGCGGTGCGACGTGGAAGAACGTTTTGTATGTAGACGACAAAACCGGTGCAGCGGAACTGTCGATGGACATGAACAATCCGCGAATACTTTATGCGGCGATGTGGGAACATGGCCGCCTCCCGTGGAAAGTGATCAGCGGAGGTCCAGGCAGCGGCCTTTATAAATCGACTGACAGCGGCGAAACGTGGGAGAAACTGAAAGACGGCCTGCCGGAAGAAATGGGCAAGATGTCGATCGCGGTGAGTCGCTCGAATCTGGAAAAAGTGTATGCACTGATCGAAAGCGACTCTGATAAAGAAGCCGGTGGGCTCTTTGTTTCCAACAACAGCGGTAAGAAATGGAGCCGCATTACGAACGACCATCGTTTGGTGCAGCGAGCCTGGTATTACATCGAACTCTTCGTCGATCCGAAAAACGACGACACGATTTACGTTTTGAGTGCATCTGCAATGAAGTCAACTGATGCCGGCAAAACGTGGGACTCACTCTCCGGCACTCACGGCGATTATCATGATCTTTGGATCAATCCCAACGATCCAAACAACTTCATTATCTCCAACGACGGCGGCTCCGCGATAACTTTCAATGGCGGTAAAAGCTGGAGCACGCAAAGTAACATGCCGACCGCGCAGTTCTACCGGATCAACGTAGACAATCAGTTTCCCTATCGAATCTATGGCGGGCAACAGGACAACACGTCTGTTTCGATTGCGAGTCGCGAGTTAGGGAGCGGTGGCATCGGCCCGGCAAGCTGGACTTACTCTGCCGGCGGTGAGAGTGCCTTTCTCGCGTTCGATCCTGATGATCCCAAGTATGTGTTGGGCGATAGCTACCAGGGAACGATCGAAGTGCTCGACGTCAGAGCGCAGGCTAGCACGAATGTAATGGCGGCGCCCATTCAGTATCTTGGGATGGACGCGAAAGACATCAAGTATCGTTTCAACTGGAACGCGCCAATCATCTGGAGTAAACACGAGCCCAACACCTACTATCATGGCTCTCAGTATTTGCTGAAGACGAGTGATATGGGCCGATCGTGGAAAGAAGTCTCGCCTGACCTGACTCGCAACGAAAAAGAAAAGCAGGGCAAAGGTGGTGGTCCATACACGAACGAAGCGGTCGGCGCGGAGAATTACGGCACGCTGAGCTACATCATGGAGTCGCCTCACGAAAAGGGTGTGATCTACACAGGCAGCGACGACGGTTTTGTTTACCTGACGCGAGATAATGGCGCCAACTGGAAGAATGTAACGCCGAAAGGCCTGGCCGAATGTTTGATCAATGCCATTGAAGTGTCGCCGCATGACAAGGCAACTGTTTACATTGCGACGACTCGTTACAAGTTCAACGACCACACGCCGGGCTTATACAAATCCACTGATTACGGAAATACCTGGACCAAAATCAACAATGGACTGCCTGCAAACGCGTTCACGCGCGTTGTGCGTGAAGACAACGTGCGCCGGGATCTTTTGTTTGCCGGCACAGAGCTCGGCCTATTTCTCTCGTGGAACGGCGGCAGAGATTGGTCGTTGTTTCAATTGAACTTGCCTGTCACTCCCATCACCGATCTGCGAATACACAAGGATAATTTGATCGCGGCCACGTCCGGCAGAGCGTTTTGGATACTGGATGATTTAACTGTGATTCGTCAGTACAAAAAGGACGCTTCCTTTGCGATTTACCGGCCCAGTAATGCTTACCTCGTAAATGGGTCGAGCGAGTTGGATCGAACGGAGGATGAGTTCACTGGAGCTAACACCTTCAGGGGCGTCAATCCGGCAACTGGAGTGGTTGTTTATTACCAAGTGCCCGAGCTGAAAAAGACCGACGAGATTACGATGGAGATCAAGGACGCTGCAGGAAACGTCGTTCGCAATTTCTCTTCGAAGGCTGATGAAAAGTTTGTCAGATACGAAGCTGGTCCAAGACCCGATCCGCTGCTGCCGAAGGCCAAAGGGCTGAACAGGTTTGTTTGGGACATGCGTTATGCAACGATGCCTGGTGTGCCCAACGTTCGTATCGAAGGCGGATTTGCAGCACACAAAGCGATTCCAGGGAAATATACGATCACGCTTAAGATGTCGGGCCAGACGCTTTCAACAGATGCGGAGATCCTCGCCAACCCGCTCTACCCAACAACACCTGCTCTTTACACCGAATACCATCAAACGATGTTAGGCATGGAAACGGAGTTGGCAGCGATGCACCGAATGGTCAACAGCCTGTATGAAAAACAGAAGCAGTTGGAATCACTGCTCGGTTCATTGCCCGCCGGCGACAAGTTCAGCGCGATCAAGAAAGATGGCGAGGGGCTGTTGAAGAAAATGAAAGCGTGGGACGAGGACATGGTCCAGCGCAAGTCGAAGGCCTACGATGACGTCGAGAATTTTCCCAACAAGTTCACAGCGAACTATCTGTTTCTGATCAATCAAACAGAGAGCGACATTCCTCGAGTGAATCAGCCATCGCTCGATCGGATGCGGGAGTTGAACGCTCAATGGACTTCATTAAAAGCGCGTGGCACCGAATTGCTCGATCGCGACATCCCTGCTTTCAATAAACGCTTGTGGGATGCAGGACTGGGAGCGATCTGGAAGGAGTAGTTGAGTGTCATTCCTTCCTTTCTCCGTATTCCTCCAAGCACTTAGCCAAGGTGTTGCCCTCGTTGTAAATGCAATTGCAGAAGCGTTGGCAGTCCTCGGGGCGAGCATTATTGCGGCAGCCGTTCGTGCACTCCAACTGAGAATTGCCAGGACGAATGTCGTACATAAAGGCGTTGATGACGATCACCCCAGTGACGACTGCGACAACGCCTCCGAAAAACACCCAGGGAAACTTGCGCGACCTCTTCTGATTTGGCGTTGTACCGACGTCGCCCGATGATGCAAAAGGCAGAACGTATTTCAACCGCGCATAATCCCAACAGAGCAAATACAAGTTTGCCAACACCATGAGCGTAGTGATGCGAGTGCCTTCAAAGCGGGTCGCATAAGCCAAAACACAAATGTTGAAGATCATCGGGAAATAGAGAATCGCTCCCAGCAACGCCGTCCTTGGAATGAGCAACAGCAGGGCCGCCGTCAACTGGCCCACGCCGATAAACGTGTAGTAAAAGCCGGTAAGATACAATGCGTCAAAATAGTGGCCCAGTGGATGATTGAAGGGCAACCCAGTAAACCGCTCTCCCGTGACTTTTACTATGCCAGAAGGGATAAACCCCAGGGCCAATGCGACGCGGCAAAAGACGGCGAAGTAGCGCAACCATTGGTTGCTCTTGCATTCATTGTAGAGATTCTCAAGGTTGGCAAGTAGGTTCATAAGATAAAACTACAGCCACCACCAGACTCAGGGCTCCCACCATAGTGTAGATAGTTCCTACGACAACCCCTCACAAGTCAATGATACAGAGCGGTACTGAGAGCTAGTGAGGATTATAGACCAGCGAGAACGAAAACTGCGTGGGCGAGGTGCGAAGCTATGATGTACGGCAATCAGGGAAGCCCGCTTGTAATCCAGCGCCGGGATAGGCTTGCGTGCTTAGCAGAACGGCAAGAACCGTCTTAAGGCCTATTATCGGTTGAGCGCATCTATACGGATGAAAACTCCTGCGCTTGAGATTGTGGCGTAGGCACACAATAAGAAAGGCCACTCTTAGCGGTGGCCCTAAACTATCGATGCTATTGGTGGAGCCGAGGGGGATCGAACCCCTGACCTCATGACTGCCAGTCTGAACGGATACTTCGGCTGCTTGCTCCTCTGATCCTCGCAGTGCTTATCTGTTAGTAATTTATTGACGCCGCTGCACACGTTTGTTAGTTCTGATCGGACTAGTTTGTTGACTTGCCGCTGAATTGGCACACAACTGGCACACAAGGTGGGCCAGGGGGCGGGGGCGGTACATTGCTGGGGGGCCAGTGCCGGTTGCCCTGAAAGACCGGTACTTTATTTAGGCTAAAGGTGAAGAAGCAAAACCGTCACGACCGTCACCGTACAACACCTTATATGAAACTCCGCACTTGGGAAACGCCTAAAAAATAGTCATTCAAGTTCCTTCTCTTTAGCCGACACTTCTTCCAGTGTGACGTTCGGATTCTGTTTAGCCATAATTAAGAATAGGTCTGCATTCTGAAGAATAAGTCGGATAAAGGCACCCCGCTCCAAACCTTTATTTGAAAGCCCTAAGTCCTTACGTAGCTCAGAAAAGAAGTCGTGCATGAGAAACATAGATTCAGCGTCGGGTCTTTGGAGCTTCAGGTTATTCATCCACTTGAAATAGCTAATCAGAACTCTTGGGCCACCCCATAGGATAATCTTACGTTGCCACTCACGGAGAAAAGGCACTAAGTCAACCTTCGCGGCATCGTCACCTAAAGTGTAGAAGGCTTTCAAAAACTCATCATATATTTCCGATTTCTTTTCTCGAAAATGCGCTTCGACATCTTTCCTTTTCTCAAAGATGCGCCCTAGCGTAATCGTAATTGCAGCGCCCAACACAGTAGCGAATGCTGTTAATAACGCGGCCGCCAGTTCAGGATTCAGGGCAGTAAAGTGACGCCATATCCAACGACTCACCCAAAAGAGCCCGAATAAGATCAACCCAAGTAGTACGAAACTTAGGATTTTACCGATAATGTAA
>JBKPJS010000279.1:0-6668 GCA_046730815.1 Acidobacteriota bacterium | reverse complement strand
GCTTTGGTGGAACCGTTGCAGCCGATGCCGTCGCAATAGACCACGATTAACTTATCTTTGGGCAATACTGTAACACTAGTTTTCGTCATTTGCCGGTGCGGAAAATTAATGGCGCCCACAACAGCCAATCTTCGCATTTTTGATTGTACCAATTTGTTAAGGCTGGTCCGTCGACCGAACTTGCGCGGACTGTTATTGGTGGAATCAGTCCCAGGCAGATCGGCCTCGGAATTAAGAGACTTCCAGTCGCGTTAGCTGCCTCGGACGGTTTTAGTGACGCTCACGCCGAGCGGATCGCTTTTTTCAACAGCGCAATCTGTCCCGCGTGATAGAGATTATGTTGCACGTCACCGTGAAGAGTCATATAGATCGAACTGAATCCTTCAACGATTGGTTTATCCAACTGGGTAGCGTCTAACTCGAGTATGGCCTTGCTTAACCGAGCACTCGTATCATTTTGGGATCTGATCGCGGATGACCAGGCGGCGCTATTTTCGTCGCGCTACCGGAGTGAAATGACGGTCGCCGCGAGCAAACCACGTCGCTTCGCGTCCATCAGATTCATCCGGCAAGTAGTACTTGCTTCGTACCGCTTGATAACCGATTTGTTTCGTCCAGCAAAATGCCTGATTTAATTGCTTTCCCGCTTCTTCAACTGGTCGCGAAGAGAGAACGATGTGCGCGTTCAATTCCGAAAACCGAGCTAGCATGTCTTCATGGTCGCTCACAGCGTGTCGCCAAGTATCTGTATTGACGGTTGGGTTTGTAAACACGCTCCATTCGCAAAAAGGCATCTCCGGCAAGACGACAACATCGGTAGGCTTTGCGCGCAGGAACCGTACCAAATCTTGCCACGCCGCCTCCTTTCGAAAAGCTTCGTCTGGAAACTCGCACACTGTTAATTTCATTAAGTTACTAACGGATCCCGTCATTCCGCAGACTTCGGCCGTGCGAGATGCATTTCCTGTTCTAACCGCCAGGTTTTCCCTTGATCGGGAGAGCTTTCGCCTCGCCAGAGAAAGGAATTTGGGAGGATATCGTTGAACGACCAACGATAAGGCGAGCCGTCTCGATCAATTCCGTTCAGCACAATGCGATCGCCGACGGCGCCACCTTCCAACTTCGCGACATTTCCAGTGGGCGGCGCGATCCAAACGATCCGCCATTTACCGGCCTTGGCGTCAAAAAAGCGTAAAGTAGTTCCACGCGCGATTCGCTCGTTGCCGTGGTGCTCAATGATCACATCCTGCTCGAGTTTTCCATCGAGCGCCCAACCAAATCTCCATTCGCCAACCAAATGGCTCGTATTGCCTTGAGCATCGTAGAATGTGCAGTCGAGATCCCATGTTCCGAGAAAGCGATCAAACAGTTTCGCTTCAGAACCCAGACTCGGACTCGGACCGGAGCTTCTTAACACTCTAATCATGTCCAAACGTGGATCATTCGCATGGCCGGATGAGCTGCTGGGCCGCGAAGCGACTCGGCGAGTCATGTGATGTTCTTCCTCTAACTTCCAAGTCTTGCCGCCGTCCCGCGATTTCTCTCCACGCCAAACAAATGAATTTAAGGTAATGTCATTGAACGTCCAGCGTAACGAAGTGCCTTCGTCATCGACACCGCGCAGCACAATGCGACCGCCTTCGTCTCCGCCTTTCATTTCTGTTAAGACCCCGTACTTCGGATTTACAAAAATGATGCGCCACGTTTTAAAGCGAGCATCGAAGAACCTTACGGTGGTCCCAATATTCCGTTCCTTTCCCGGCTCCGTTGGATAAGAGATCCAAATGTCTTGGATGGCTCGCCCGTCAAGAATCCAGCCAAACTCCAACTCGCCTTTCGCATGTTTCGTCGTGCCATCTTCGAGGTAACGCGTGTAGTCACAATCCCATGTGCCTACGAACCGATCGAATACACGCGCTTCGGCCCCCAGTGATGGATGCGGTCCCAAAGCCTGGAGCCCGTCGATCATCGCCAAGTGTGGATCGTAGGGCTTCTCCTTACCCATTGCACTGCTGCTAACCACTGTTGAGATCATGATCGTGACTGTTACACCGGCCGTGAAAATTAAGCGAGTTGCTGCACCACCAAAGAGCATAGTGTTCTCCTCGTACTCTCGTTTATGTATGGCTTGTGACGAGGTAATTATCGAACGTCTGCGCGAAGCGAATCAGTGTTTTCTTGCGAAAAAAAATCGCGCGCGTCGCGTAAAAGCATAAAACACGTGGTTGCCAAAACGCTCCTAATGTATGCTGCCGTCCTTACGTAACCTAAGGAAAAAAACGGATGGAAACACGAACCGGTTTATCGAAAAGAGAGTCAACTGATTACGAGGCGCTTAAAGAGTTGGCGCGCGACTTTTGGGATTGGCGCCCGATCCATCAGCCCGTGGCCCAGGACGATATTCCTCGTATCGAACGACCGCCGTCATGGGTCCCGCATTGGTCGCCCGGCACAATCAGCGAACGGCGCAAGCATTGAATCGCTTCGAACAGAACGCTGGCTGGTATTTATCTCTTGTACTGCAGCCCCCGCCATTGTGAGTTTTCAATGACCGAACGACAAGGTTCAATCTTGATCCTGACGTTGCTACTGTGCTCGTTGTGCGGCCATGGTCGGAGCGTGACGGCGCAGAACACCGCTCGGACCGACTACCCTTACGCTTCACACAAGCCTCTGCGCGAGCCGGCGATCTTCGTCGAGGGCATCATCTCAACCGGAGACTTCGATTCACACCCGGCCTTCACTCCCGACGGCAAGACGCTTTACTTCGTGCGCAGCACGCCAAATTTTAATCTGTGGACGATTCTCGTCTCGCGCTTCGAAAAAGGGAGGTGGGGCACGCTGGGGGTCGCTCCTTTTTCGGGTCAATACTCAGATGCCGATCCGTTCATCACGCCTGACGGCTCGCAGTTCTACTTCATCTCGAACCGCCCCGTCGCAGGCAAGCCGAAACCGGATTTGGATATTTGGGTGATGGAGAAAATAGTCGGCGGTTGGGGCCAGCCGAAGAACGTGGGTCCTCCCGTCAACAGCTCCGGCAGCGAATGGTATCCCACCGTTGCGGCCGACGGCACGATTTATTTCGGATCGGATCGGGAAGGCGGAAAAGGCCGGACAGACATCTATCGCTCTCGTCTCGTCAACGGCAAGTACACCGAAGCGGAGAATCTGGGCGACGCAATTAACACGCAATTCAACGAATTCGAGCCGCTCATCGCCCCCGACCAGAGTTTCCTGATCTTCATGGCGGGCGGCCGAGCGGATGGCCACGGTGGCTTCGATCTCTACATTAGCTACAACCGTCAAGGCGCGTGGACAAAGCCGGTGAATCTTGGCGACAAGATTAATTCGAGCGGCAACGAATATTCGCCCAAGATTTCGCCCGATGGCAGCTACTTTTTCTGGACGAGCACAAGGGGCTTTGCGGATAAGCCACTCGAAAAACGGCTCAGCTATCGGGAGCTAACGAACAGATTGAGAAGCCCGCGCAACGGCCTCGGCGACATCTACCAAATAGACATCGACGTCTTAGGCATCGGGAAATGAATAGACAAGCACTTGGGGATTAGGAGGAATAACGTGAGGGAGGCGTGCCGTAGCGCCGTTGGAAGGTTTTGCTGAAGTGACTGACGTCGGAGAAACCGCTTTTTACTGCTGCTTCCGTCACGCAGGCCCCGTCATGCAACATTCGCGCAGCACGATATAATCTCGTTCGCAACAGATAACGATGTGGCGGCTCACCTACCAACTCCGCGAACACCCGCGCAAAATAAAATGGACTCATGCGCGCTTCCGCGGCAAGTGAAGTAAGGGAATGGTTTTCTTCACAATGAGCCGACATAGCCATGCACGCGTTTCGTATTCTGTGGGCGTGAGCGCCGACACCTGACAATCGGGGTTCCTTTTCCCAGCGGTGGGGACCCAGCACAACCGCGGAATGAAACGCCGCGCTTTCGATCTCTATGTTGCTTGATGCATTGATCGCCTGAATCAGCCAGCGATAGGCAAAGCTGGAAGCTAAACCGCTCGCGATCTTGAGCCAATGAAGAGTTGTTGGAATCCGGCCGAGTGCAGTCTCTACTGAGTCAGGTGCGAACTTTACTGAGAAACATACGTCGTTTGGACAAGGCTCAAGATGTCGATAGCTACGTTTCAGACCAGGGGTGGAAACCAGAACGTCACCGGGATCGAATCTCCACCATTCACGATCCTGCATCACGTCAAACCCGCCACTCTCGATGAAGGTGACGACCATCTCTTCGGTCTGTTCTGATTTCGGATCTTCATGCGAACAGCCTTCGGGATGATCGAATCGTTCGATAACGATGGAGTCGCTTGCGAAGATGGTGCTTACACGGTTCATAGCAGTACAACGCACTCGAAGTATTAAGGCAATCTCGTCCTTGAATCAAGTCCGGCACCTGGCTATGGAATAAGTATCGCCTCTGCGACATTTCGACGTCGGTTGAAACATTTGACGCTTTCCGAAGATAGAGTGCCAGGCGAATGCGCTATATCCGTCAGTTATTCTTCGCAGTTTTCAGTTTACTTCTCGCGTTCATCGGGGGCTCATCGGTCCGTGCGGCCCAAAACATACGCATCACAAGCGAAATCATCCGTATCGATAGTCCGATTCCCGGGCTGAGACTTGGTCTACATCATAACTTCCGCCAATCGGCCCGTCCCCCCAGCCGCCAAATCGTACTTTTTGCCGAAGGTTCAGCGGTTCCGACCGCAGGCAACGCCGGTTTCAAAATCAATGGCGTATCGTGGATGGATAGTCTCGCCCTGAGCGGCTTTGATGTCTGGTCGTTAGACTATTTAGGCTACGGTGAGTCGAGTCGTTACCGGGAAACTGATTTGCAAAGCCCTCCGGGACGTGCTCGCGATTGTGCATCACAGTTAGCGAATGCGGTGAAGTTTATTCTCGCGAAACGAGGAGTTGCGAAGCTCTCAATAATCGGAGATTCATTTGGATCGTTGGTAGCTGGAATCTACGCGAGCCGCTCACCACAATCGGTGGATAAGCTGATCCTGTTCGCGCCGGTTACACCGGTCGCGGAACCAAAACCGAATCAGCCACTGTCGTCAGTTTCACAATTTGACATAGTGACTCCTGCCGACCTGTGGCAACTCTATTCGACTTGGTTACCTAAAGGAGAACACGCTGGCGTAGACCGGAATTTCTTTCTTGCCACGTGGGGATCGAAATACCTCGACACAGACCCGACAAGCCGGCAGAGAAGACCGCCGAGCGTGATGGTGCCGGCTGGTCCTGATTTGGATACAGCGGACATACAACGCGGTCAGTTCCCCTATAATCCGGGTCTAATTACGAAGCCGACATTAATCATCTTCGGCGAATGGGACGCGGTTGCGACTGAAGAACGCGGCAAACGATTATTCGATCTTCTGACTGGTACGCGCAATAAAAGGAGGATTGTGATCGGGAAAGGTACTCACGTTCTGCAACTCGAATTGAGCAGGCGGATTCTTTACCAGGAGGTAGTAAGCTTTTTGCGGTTGGATTAGCGTGAGGGAGATAATTGACAGAGTCAATCAAATGTTTGATACTCGCAACCAGTTTTTGAAGTTCAATATTTACGACGCCGGGACAATTAACGAGGTTAATGAAAGAACCCGAGATTGATGCAACCGCCACCGCAGAATTGTTTGTTTCACAATCCGATCTGGCAAGTGCGCTGACTTTAGAGCCGGGAGATTCTTATCCGGATGTTTTTTCAACTTCAAGAATGGTCGCGCTTATGGAAGTCGCGAGTTCAAGAATATTGCGGCCGTATTTGCAGCCGGGCGAATTGTCGGTCGGCGTCACCGTTGACGTTACTCACACTGCCGCTACGCCGCGGGGTGTCAAAGTAGTGGCAACCGCGAGATACCTCGGACGCGAAGGGAAACTTTTCCTGTTCGAAGTCACCGCTGAAGACCGAGGCGGCGAAATCGGTAAAGGCACTCACAAGCGAGCAATCATCTCCACCGATCGTTTATTGGCCGGCGCGGACAAGCGAAACCGAGCATGTAGTGACAAGTAGTTATGTCACAGGGACTTCCAATCCAAAATAGCGTTAACGTTCTCGGACGACTCGTCATTCCCCTGCTGCTGGTTCTTACGGTGGCGGGTCAGCCTAGATGAGCAGAACGCTCGTTTGTTTGTCGCGCTCGCAAGTTTGGATCAGGTTGTAATGGTCGATACGCGAAGGCGTAAGGTTGTGCGCCGGTTTAACGATGCCGCCAATCGGCTCACATTGTCTCGTCGGTCCACATGCGCATCTCGTTGGCTGCACTCTGGAAGACTGTGTCTTGATTGCTACTGGCGTATCGGTCTTTCACGGAGCGCACTTGGCGTATGGAACGGAAGTGCGCGCATAGGTGCAGTGGTGCACTTGCGGACACGCGTGCCCGCGCACACCAGCATACCGATTAATTGGATTGCAGTCGGCGATCCCGCTGAAATGTTCCCACCGGATCAGCATGACGCCATCTGGAGAATTCAAAAGCCTCTAAATTTTTCCAAGTTCGTTTATGGCGTGGAGCGCGCGCCTGACGGCCAAAGCAATATGCGCGAGATAACGCAAAGACGTTCTGGTGCTTTGCATTCGCACATGGATGACACCGTTGTTAATGAGTAGAAGAAAGACAGTACCTAGACC
>JBKPJS010000278.1:0-9234 GCA_046730815.1 Acidobacteriota bacterium | reverse complement strand
GTCTTAAGCTCAGCCAAAAATCAGAAAGACGGATCGGCCGCGGCGGGTGGAAATCTCTCGGGCACAAACATCATCACCGCGATCAACGATCCGACAACAACCGGCGTCATCAACGACAATCGCGTCTCATTAAATCTCGCGCGACTGGCCGCCGCAAACACGTGGTCCAACTTCAATACTTTCAGCGCTGGTCTTTCGGCGAACAACGCGCAGATCACCAACGTGGGAAACCCCGCAAACGCTGGTGATGCTGTGAACAAGAATTACTTCGATGTGAACGCAGTGCGATTCATGCCTGCGGCGGCGCAGTTAACGGTTGGCGATACCAACGGCACGGCGCCTATGATCAACCTTCGTGGTCAAAGCACTTGCTGCGGTCCAACGACGGGATTTGCGGATTTCAAAGTGTTTCAGAATGGCAGTTTCGTCGCCACCGGCAACCTCGGCATCGGCACGATTCCGATGCAAGGCAGTGGCTATCGGACCATGTGGTACAGCTACAAAGGCGCATTTCGTTCCGGGTACGCAGATACGGAATGGGACGACGCAAACGTAGGTTTCTTCTCATGGGCAGGTGGCAGCAACTCGACAGCTCCCGGTCTCTACTCGCTCGCATTCGGTGATACTAATAAAGCCCTGAGCACCAGCAGTATCGTTTTCGGAAGTGGTAATGAAGTCAAAGGTGCAGCGGGTATTTCGGCAGGCGCCGGCAACCGCGTGTGCGACACGTACGGCGTCGCGTTCGGCAACAAAGCAATTTCCGGTGGTCCACTCGTCAATGGCGCCTGCGATCCGGATACGTTCAACATCCACGGGCTTGCGGCAGTTGCTATCGGTTACAACGTCACTGCCGATAAGGATCACTCGTTCGCGTTCGGCAAGTTCGCCTCAACAAATGGCTTTGCCGGCACGTTCGTTTGGGGCGACGGGTCGGCTACCAGCAGCGTGAACACATTCAAGGCAGTTGCAAACAACGAGTTTGCGGCAAGAGCAAGTGGCGGATTCCGTTTCCGCACTAACCTGGCGGGCACGACGGGCTGCAACCTTCCGGCCGGCTCTGGAGTTTTCAACTGCACGTCGAGCCGCTCGACAAAAGAGAATTTCATGCTAGTGAATGGCGGGGACGTTTTGTCGCGACTGCGAGGCATCGACGTGAGTACCTGGAACTATATCTCTGAGGGACGCACGGTGCGCCACATGGGACCGATGGCAGAAGACTTCTACAAGGCTTTTCAGCTAGGTACTGGGAATACTTCCATCGGTGTGCAGGATCTGACGGGCGTGAGCCTCGCGGCGATCAAAGAGTTGCACCAGCGGACAGATGAACTTCAACAGAAGACGGCTGAAGTTGAACAACTGCGAGAACAGGTTAATGAACTGCGATTGGCCAACACTGAGATGGAACGGCGACTTGCTACGCTCGAACAGCTCATGTTTGTTCAAGCGCAACAACAGCAAACTCCGAAACTTCACTAAACACACGTTTTCAAGTCCCTGCTAAAAAGCAGCGTAGTCGCAACAAACATTGCGGCTACGCTGTTTGATTTGCGGTCGCAACGGAATGGCCGCGAGCGCTCCAATTCCGTTGCAGTTCGGAAACAAGTTTGTGAAGCGCTCCTGACAAGATTCCGAAAAACGAGCTGAGGGTAAAGGAGGGAGATTTACAATGTCATCAAGATATGAAGATCGAGATTACGACCGTGACGAGCAAGACTACGGTCGTGGCCGCGAATCGGAGTATGGTCGCTCTGATTATGGCCGGCGTGGTGAACGTGGCCGAGGATCGCAAGAGCGTTACCGCTTCGGCGGCGAAGAAAACGAAAGGTACGCAGGCGAAAATAGATGGCGCGGCCAATCTGGCGGCGGCACGTCGTCTTCAGGCGGAAGATATGGTGGCAGCATGTCTTCTTCAGGCAGAGATCGCGAATATGGACGCGGCCGCGAAGACTATGGCAGCAGCGGTTGGGAAAGTAATCGCGATTACACAAGCGATCGTGATCGCAGCTATGGCGCGTACGGGCAGAATTACTATACCGGCCAGGGTAGCGGTTCGGGCCAGAATTGGGGTACGGGCCAAAATTCGGGTACTGGACAGGGTTCTGGCGGCGGCTACAGTTCTGGACAGGGTTATGGTAGCGAGCGCCGCTTTGGTGAAAGTTCGAGCAGTTATTCGCGACGTTATGACTACCCGTCAGACTCTCCTTCGAGAGGGATGTACGGGAATCAAGGCGGACGCAGCTTTGACTATGATCGAAGTCGTTATGGTCGCGGACAAGAACGGGGCTATGACTACGAGCGCGACAGGTATGGTTCAGGTGAAGAGCGCGACAGGTACGGTTCAGGCGAAGAACGCGGCTGGTGGGATCGGGCTTCTGACACAGTAGCCTCGTGGTTCGGTGATGAAGAGGCGGAGCGCAGACGTCGTATGGACCAGCAGCGCCAGTACCGTGGACGCGGTCCAAAAGGTTACCGGCGCTCGGATGAACGCATCAAGGAGGACGTCAACGATCGACTCAGCGAAGGTTATCTCGATGCTTCGGATGTCGAGGTAAGCGTACAGAACGCTGAAGTCACTCTTACCGGACCAGTGAACAGCCGGTGGGACAAGCGACAGGCTGAAGACATTGCTGAGGCCGTGTCGGGAGTGACGAACGTTGAGAACCGCATACGAGTCAAGCAGTCCGGCTCAGAAGCATATAGCACCACGGGAATCGGAACTGACTATAGCAGCAGCACGGGAACAAGCAGCAGCATGGGAACGAGTCAGTCCAGTTCGCCAACCAGCACCTCGAGTGCAGCAGCAGGTGCGGGAACGGGGGGAGCCAGCGGAACCACGGGAACGACCGGGACCACTGGAACAACCGGAACAAGCGGAACAAGCCGCTCAAGAACCTAACTTTTTTCGGGGCGGCCGTCAGTGGCCGCCCCTTCCTTTCATCGCAAGTTACTCGTCACCTCGCGGTTAACAACTGAACAAAGGAGGAGCAAATCGTGAACGCCATAACACAGATGGTCATGCAACAGTTGGCGGGTGGTGCGAGCCACACAATTGCACAGCGGCTTGGTATTAGTGAATCAACTGCCAATACGGCCGTTCAGGTGGCGGTGCCGCTACTTCTAACTGCGCTGGCGCGGAATGCCTCGGCGCCTGAAGGTGCTGAGAGTCTTCATCAGGCAATCAATAAGGATCACGATGGCAGTATCTTCGAAAATCTGAGGGGGTATTTAGGAAACCCGCAAAGCGCAAATGGGGCCGGGATTCTGAGCCACGTTTTTGGTGGTCAACGACCGGCGATTGAAAACAATCTGGCGCAGGCAACGGGAATGGACCAGGGTTCTGCGGGCAGTCTGCTCGAGACACTTGCTCCGGTGGTGATGGGCGCTGTGGGCCAGGCGCAGCAGCAGAATGGACTTGATGCGTCGGGTCTGTCGAACTTGCTCAACCGTCAGGAGCAACAAGCCGAAGCAAACTCGCCTGGAGTTATGAGCATGCTGAACTCGATGCTGGACCAGAATAAAGACGGTAGCGCCATGGACGACTTGCAACGGATGGCCGGCAACTTCTTCAAATAACTTGCTTTTATCCGCAGATGAACGCGGATGAGTGCAGATCAGATCCTGCGCTCATCTGTGGCTCAATGTGATCAGTCAGATTGAATCTCTCAACCTGATACTCAGGTGTCATTTTGCTTCCGACCGAGATCAATAGTATCGGTCCAATTTCTACTTTCCTCAACAGATTCGACACAAATAGCCAAAACACCACATCTGGCACGGGGCTAGCACTAGGACTGCGCTCGCATTTTACGGAGCGCTGATCTTTTAGGTTCTTAGCTGTCTCTTTTGCCCCGAACCACTGACGGCTTTGACTATTTCTAAGCCCCCTGGAGAAACTGAATGTCTCGCCCCCAAGTTTTCAAACGTCTTGTGACTGCCGCTGTGCTGCTGTCTCTCTGCTCAGCGCTGTGCATATCAACTAACACGAGAGCCCGAGCCGCAAATCTTTCAACGACGAAGATCTCTCCTGACCTGCGACAACTCATTCTGTCCGGCAACGGTGACGCACGCGTAAAGGTGATCGTGCAATCGAAACCTTCGTCGTCACCAAGTCTTCTCGGCGGACTACTCAATACAGTCGGTGGACTACTCGTCAGCGTGCTTTCAAACCTGAACATTCGCATTGTCGATGTCCAGGCTAACGACGTCGAAGTGCTGGCCTCGGACCCGAACGTCGCGTACATCTCGCTCGATGCGCCGGTTCGCAGTTCAGGTCACATCACTAACACCACGGGCACACAACAGGTGCGCGCTCAGAAAACCCTGCTCGGCTTGAACAACACTCTCGATGGCTCAGGCGTCACTATCGCGCTGTTGGACTCCGGCATCGACAGCAAACATAAATCGTTCGCGACCACCGGCAAGATCAAATTCAGCAAAGACTTTACCGGAGAAAACAGAACCGACGATCCCTGGGGACATGGAACACACGTCGCGGCAATCGCAGCAGGCGACGGGGCCCCCACCAGCGGCGCTTATGAAGGCATCGCACCCGGCGCGAGCCTGGTTAACCTGCGCGTACTGAACTCACAGGGCATTGGCAAAGTTTCAGGAGTGCTTGCTGCCCTCGACTGGCTGATTGCCAACAAGAACACCTACAACGTGCGCGTAGTGAACATCAGTTTGGGAACTCCGGCCATTAGCTCTTACGAAGACGATCCGATTTGCAATGCAGTTCGCAAGCTCGTCGACTCCGGTGTTGTTGTCATAGCCGCGGCGGGAAATAACGGCAAAGACGCGAATGGACAAAGAATCTACGGCGCGATTCATTGCCCGGGTAACGAACCTTCCGCGATTACAGTCGGTGCCAGCAACAGCTTTGGCACCGATCCACGCAATGAAGATTCAGTCACGAGCTACAGCTCGCGTGGGCCAACCCGCAGTTTTTCAGTCGATTCGTACGGCCTGACTCACTACGACAATCTCATCAAACCGGATCTCGTCGCGCCCGGTAACAAGATCATCGCGGCTGAAGCAGTTGGAAACGGCCTGCTCAAGAAGTATCCCGAACTCGAAACCAACAAGTATTCCACCACTAACATGAAGCTCATGTACCTGAGCGGCACGTCGATGTCTGCGCCAATGGTTGCGGGCGCCGCTGCTCTGTTGTTGGAAGCAAACTCCAGCTTGACACCCAACGTAGTCAAGATGCTGTTGATGTACACCGCGCAACCGCTCGCGGGCTTCAGCACGTTCGATCAAGGAGCTGGTCAACTCAACGTTGCCGGCGCCGTGAGCCTCGCCAAGATTGTTCGTGGCGATCTGTTGGGCCTGCTGAAACCAACCTTTGGATCCTCGCTGCTAACCCAATCTGCTCCTGCCCCGCAAACCACAGTTTCCGGATTAACTTTCACCTGGAACCAGGGACTCGTGCTCAAGCGCGCGACGATCACCGGCAAAGACCTGATCAATAAATATCAAGTCAGCTATGGCCAGGGTTACTTGTTAGGCGACGGCGTCAACGAGGGACTCACGAGCCAGAGTTTGAACTACAACATGTGGGTCAAGACTGTGACGCTCGGAAACTATCTAACGAAGAGCGATGGCTCCGCTCTGTTCGGCGGATCGTTCTTCTTCCCCAATGTACTCCTGCTCGGCGATGGCTACGCGATTGGCGATGGCTACGCGATCGGTGACGGTTACGCAATCGGCGATGGATACGCCATTGGCGACGGCTACGCTATCGGCGACGGCTATGCCATTGGCGACTGCTCACTCGGGGAGTAACTAAACCATCCACAGATTACGCAGAGTGATCTGTGAAATCTGTGGCTGGCTTGCAACGTGCGGACATGACAAACCTACGACAACAATCAACGGGCATTTACATGTGGTCCATCGTGGCGTTGGGCACCGCCAGCGTTCTCTACGCTGCGTACACGCTGCCCGCGGGAATAGTCGATGGATACTTTCTCCTGCTGACGCTCGTCACAGCGGTTATAGGTTCGCGAATCGCGATTCGTATTCCACGAATCAACGTAAACATCACCGTTGACGATACGTTCATATTCATTGCCTTGCTGCTTTATGGCGGTGAAGCAGCGATCATCATTAGCGCTCTAGCGGGTATCTGCTCGGCGCTGAGAATCAGTAGCAAGGTAAGGACTGTTGCCTTCAGCAGCGCCGCGCTCGCCTGTTCGGTGTTTGCCACATCCATCGCGTTAACGCTCGCCTTCGGTTCCACTACCGGTCTGCTAAACGGTGACGGATCAATCGCCGTTATCGCGTTATGCCTGATGGGCCTGGTCCAATACCTGGTTCACACCGGCATCGGCGCCATTGTCAGTGCGCTCAAAGCGAATGAATCGCTCTGGCGAATGTGGAGTCGCAACTTCCTCTGGATTTCGATCAGCTATTTCGCGGGCGCGGCGGGCGCCGGATTTATTGTAAGCAGCATCGGCACGGCACGCTTCTGGGCTTTTCTTGTTTGTATTCCAATCATCGTCATCGTCTATTTCAGTTATGACCGTTACATGCGCGAAGTAAAGGCTTCAGCGCGTCACGCCGAGGAGGCAGAACGCGCGCGCGCAGAGCTCGAACACGACCGCGCGGAACAGGCGGAACGACACGTCCAGGAGCTGAACAACTACATCGCCGAGCAGGAACGAATTAGCCGCGTGCTCGAAGAAACGAAAGAACACTTTCGCCACGCTGCGTTTCACGATTCACTGACGGGCCTGCCTAACCGTGCGATGTTCACTGAGCTGCTCAAAGCCGAGATCGAAAGCTCAAAGCGGCGCAACGATCACATGTTCGCCGTTCTCTTTCTCGATCTCGATCGTTTCAAAAACATCAACGACAGCCTGGGTCACACACACGGCGACTTGTTGTTAGTCGCTTTCGCCGAACGTCTCGAACGAACGCTGCGTCCCCTGGATACCCTCGCGCGCTTCGGTGGCGACGAGTTCGCAATTCTGTTAAGCGGGATGACTGACGCCACGGATGCCGTCCGAGTCGCACAAAGAATTCACGACGAGCTGAGTCACCCTTTCGTGCTCGATAAAAACTCCGCTTTCGCTACGGCCAGCATTGGTATCGCGCTCAGCTCGAGTGGCTATGATCGGCCTGAAGACATTCTGCGCGATGCTGACACCGCGATGTATCGTGCTAAAGAAAACGGCAAGGCGCGGTATGAAATGTTCGACCACGGCATGCACGCGCGTGCAGTCTCGCGGCTGCAGCTCGAAAGCGACTTACGGCAGGCCATCGAACAGAAAGAATTCTGCGTTTACTATCAGCCCATCGTTTCACTGCAAACTGGACGGTTGCACGGCTTCGAAGCTTTAGTTCGCTGGAACCATCCGCGACGTGGCCTCGTTTCTCCGGCCGACTTTATTCCTGTGGCCGAGGAGACTGGTTTGATCGTTCCGATCGGGCGGTGGGTATTGAATGAGGCCTGTGCGCACGTTCGCCAGTGGCAAATTGATTCGCCGAGTCATCGTTCGTTGAGCTTGAGCGTGAATCTTTCAGCACGGCAAGTGGCTCAACCGGATCTGCTTGAGCAGATCAAAGAGGCACTCGAAACCAGCAAACTGAATCCGCACTGTTTGAAACTCGAGATCACGGAAAGCGTGGTCATGGAAAATGCGGAGGCTGCGGCGTTAATGTTAAAGCAACTGCGTGCGCTGGGTGTGCAATTGAGCATCGACGACTTCGGCACGGGTTATTCTTCACTCAGCTACCTGCATCGCTTCCCGCTAAATTATCTGAAGATCGATCAATCGTTCGTCATGCGTCTGACAACCGACAACGACAACGCGATCGTACGTACCATCTCTACCCTGGCGCGGAACCTCGGCATGGAAGTCATTGCCGAAGGAATCGAGACTGACGAGCAGTATCAGCAACTCAAGGCGCTGGGCTGTGAGTATGGTCAGGGTTATCTGTTCTCACGCCCGGTCGACAACGACCAGGTCCCACACCTCCTATCGCAGGATTCCAAGCACGACTCCGAATCGTATCTCCACCTCGAGCACGGCGACGAAGAAGTCTCCGTCGCGTACTCCATGTAGCTCACGGATCTCACGATTCCATACAGATCAGCGCTGATCAGTAATAGATCCGCCTAATCCGTGGTACAGTTAGGGCATGCGATTTTTGAGCTTTAAGCTGATTTTTCTCCTTTTAATATCTGTTGCCAGTTTGTCGAACGGGCACGCCCAGGCACAGAACCCGACCGCCGACGTCGTGATGGTGCTGCCGTTTGAAAACACCTCCAACCGCGCGGAATACAACTGGGTGGGAGAGAGCTTTGCCGACGCCCTCGCAGAACTACTGAACAAACCCGGTTTGATCGTGGTCACGAGTGACGAGCGCGAGCTCGCCTACCAACGCCTGCGCTTGCCCGAGACTGTAATTCCCTCTCGAGCGACAGCCATCAAACTAGCCCGCCAGGCAAAAGCAACGATGATCGTGGTCGGCAATTACTCGGTAACTCCGCCGGAGGCTAAGCCCGGTGACAAGACGCCCGGCGAGGCTTACGTGCAGGTCACTTCGCGCGTGATCAAAGTGAATGAAGGCCGCACCTTGGGTGAAGTGATGGATGGTGGTTGGGCGACACGACAGTTTGATTACGGTGGACTGCTCACAACACTACAGGACATTCACGGCCGGCTCGCGTACCAGATTCTCTATCAACGCGACAAAGCCCTGCCTTACTCACAAAACCAGATCGTTCAGGAAGCCACGAAGATTCCACAGAAAGCTTTCGAGGCTTACGTTAAGGCAGTTCAGTTGCCGCTGCGCGACGAGCTGCGCGCGAATTATTTAAAGAACGCGATACGTTTCTACGCCGATTCCCTGGGCGGCGCGGTGTATCCGCAGGCGGCATTTGAATTGGGCCGCGGTTATATGAGTCTTGGCAATTGGAAAGACGCCACAGAATATTTTTCGAGGATTCAGAAGAAGGAGCCGCATTACGCAGAAGCGGCCTTCTACGCGAGTCTCGGGTATACAAAACTGGGTGACTACGGACGCGCGTTGGCGACCGTTGTGCCGCTTTCGAGTGATTTGCCGCTGATTGGTGTTTACAACAACGCGGGTGCAGTGGCAGTGCAAGCTGCAAGAGAGAATAAGAACGCGGCCGAGCGTACGCGTCTGTTGAATCAGGGCACCGATTTTCTGGCTCGCGCTACAGAATCGGCGCCATCGGACCAGATGGTCCACTTCAACTACGGG
>JBKPJS010000277.1:0-8080 GCA_046730815.1 Acidobacteriota bacterium | reverse complement strand
AACCCATCGCGTCGCTGACGGTCCAGATTTACAACTATGCGATTTCGCCGTACGACGAATGGCACGCGCAGGCCTGGGCCGCAACGTTGGTGCTGATGACGTTGGTATTGGGTATCAACATCATCGTTCGTTTCTTAACTCGGGAGCGCTTTTAGACAGGATTACAGGATTTTCAGGATTTACAAGATGCCTGTTCAAACTGTGACTCCAAAAATTGAGGTTAAACCAGCGGCGACACCAGCGGTTACCACCGGGAAGGCGACGAAGGTGGTCGTGCGCGATCTCGACTTCTTTTACGGCCGCGTGCAAGCGCTTCACCAGATTTCACTCGAAATCCCGGAACGCATAGTAATGGCGTTTATTGGTCCATCAGGCTGTGGCAAGTCGACGTTCCTGCGAACACTCAACCGCATGAATGACGTCATTCCCGCGACGCGCGTGGGCGGCCAGGTTTTGATCGACGAGCACGACATTTATGCGCCCGGAACAGACGTAGTTGAGTTGCGGCGCAGGGTCGGAATGGTGTTTCAGAAGTCAAACCCGTTTCCAAAGTCGATCTTCGACAACGTCGCGTATGGTTTGCGAATCAATCGTGTGACGAGCAGCAGTTCCGAGCTGGCCGGACGCGTGGAAGAAGCGCTGAAGGATGCGGCGTTGTGGAATGAAGTGAAAGATCGATTGAAGACGTCGGCGCTCAGTCTCTCCGGAGGACAGCAGCAGCGTTTGTGCATCGCGCGGGCACTCGCGATTCGTCCTGAGGTACTATTGATGGACGAACCTGCTTCGGCACTCGATCCAATCGCAACCTCGAAGATTGAAGAGCTGATTTTCGATTTGAAAAAGCAGTACACGATCGTGATCGTCACGCACAACATGCAGCAGGCTGCGCGCGTATCCGACACGACCGCCTTCTTCCTTCTCGGCAAGTTGATCGAAGTAAACGCGACTGAGAAGATGTTCACCGCCCCCAATGAAAAGTTGACAGAAGACTATATTACAGGCCGGTTTGGCTAACCCAACAAATCGGCAATTGGCAATCGGCAATTTATGGACCTCCACCGTCATCTCGACGACGAACTGAGCTCACTGCGTGACCGCGTTCTCCTGCTTGGGGGCGAGGCTGAACAAGCACTCGAGCGCGCCATGTATTCGCTGAGCGAGCGCGACACCGACGTGGCCCGGCAAGTCCTCGATCACGACGATCAAATTGATCGTCTCGAGGTCGAGATCGACCGCCAGTGCATTGACATCATCGCCCTGCGCCAACCCGCCGCTCGTGACCTGCGCTTCGTTATCTCGGTGGCAAAAATGGCGCCTGTTTTGGAACGCATCGCGGATCATGCGTGCAATATCGCGCGCACAGCCATCGATCTCAACAACGAACCCGAGCTCAAATCAGTGCTCGACCTGAGTCGTATGGCCGAACATGCCTTGGAGATGCTGCGCGCGTCACTCGATTCCTTTACTTCAAGCGATGCCGTTACAGCTCGTGAAATTATCCAGAGTGATAGTGAGATCAACGACCTTTACAATCACACATTCCATCGTCTGATTGAATTGATGGTCACTGAACCCGCCACCGCAACTCGCGATGCGCGGCTGTTGTTTGTCGCCAAGCACCTGGAAAGAATCGGCGACTACGTCACTGACATCTGCGAACTGACCGTCTACATGGCCGAGGCTGCATTTATCAAACACACTAATTAGTTATGGCCCGTCCAATCCTGATTATCGAGGATGATGCCGACATCGCCGAGAGTTTGAAGTACAACTGCGAGCGTGAAGGATTGGTGGCAGTCACCGCTCCCACCGCAGAAGCGGGCCTCGCCGCCGCATTGAATGAACGCGAGCCACCACGCCTCATCATCCTGGACCTCATGTTACCGGGAATGAGTGGAATCGAATTGTGCCGTCGTCTGCGACGCGAGCCTGCAACCCGGCGTACTCCGATCATCATGCTTACTGCGAAAGCTTCTGAATCGGACCGCGTTACAGGACTGGACCTCGGCGCCGACGACTACATCACGAAACCATTTTCAGTGCGCGAACTTTTGGCTCGTGTCCGCGCCGTGATGCGTCGCGCGGACGAAACGATGAGCCAGACTTACGAAGACGATCACTTGCAGATCGACTTCGACGACATTCGAGTCGCGTGCGACGGTGTGAAGGTAAAACTCACTAACAAGGAATTTACGCTGCTCTCGGTGCTGGCGCGAAGTCCTGATCGCGTCGTGACGCGCCAGCAGTTGCTGGATAGTGTTTGGGGTTACAGTTACTATGGCGACGCGCGCACGCTTGATGTCCACATTCGTCGCTTGCGACAGAAACTCGATAAATGCGGCGATTGCATCGAGACGGTAGTCGGTGTTGGTTATCGTTTTGTAGGTTGCAGAATTTAGCCGCGGATCATCCGTGGCAAGTATTCACATTGTCGCACATGTCAGTCTTGTTTAATGCCCTGGTAGTTTTAGGCGCCCTGGTGTTATTAGTCGCCATCGTCTGGAAGGTGCTGACCCGGCGTGAATCCGCAAACAAATCTTCCGTAGAGCGGCTCGATCAAAGCCAGTCACCTGAAAACATCGCGGCCAGTTCGCTTTTGGAAGCGACGATGAGCGGCATGCGGGAAGGTCTGTTGGTCGTTGACAAAGACATGCGTGTGATTGCGTCGAACCCTGCGGCCCATAAGTTATTCAACCCCACTGTACCCGCGCTGAAATCGCAACGCCTGACTGAGCTGACGCGCAACCCCGCAATTTACAGTGCCTTTCTCGATGGTCTAAAAGGCATTGAACGCAGCGACGTCAAAGTTGAAACGCATGGACCAGAACGGCAGGTGTTCGATCTTCGTGTCGTTCCGATCGGCAATGTAAATGGCAACGGCGCCGAAGGAGCACTCGGTGTCTTCTTCGATGTTACTCGTACCGAACGCCTCGAACTGGTGCGACAGGAATTCCTTTCCAACGTTTCACACGAACTGCGCACGCCACTCACGGCGATTATGGCGTTTGTCGAAACTCTGGAAACCGGCGCGACCGAAGATCCGGAGAGCTGCCAACGCTTCCTTTCGATCATTCGCAAGAACGCTTCCCGCATGCATGAGCTCATCGACGACATCCTCGAACTGACTGCAATCGAAGGTGGCAACGTGCAACTCAAGGCTGCGCCCGTTGAGTTACACACCCTCGTCCAGGATGTTTGCGCGTCGCTGGCGGCGAAAGCTTCGGCGCACAGTGTCACTCTTAAAAACGACGTCGCGCCTGAGGTGGTTGTTCACGCAGACGTTCGCCGGCTCGAGCAGATGCTCACGAATTTGATCGATAACGGCATTAAGTTCAGTCGCGAGCACGGCACGGTTACGATCTCTTACGAATCAGGAGCGCGCGACAAGATTTTAGTTCAGGACAACGGTGATGGAATTCCAGCCCAGCATCTGGAGCGACTGTTCGAACGCTTTTATCGAGTTGACCGCGCGAGGTCGAGAGACATGGGCGGCACCGGCCTGGGATTGGCAATAGTAAAGCACCTGGCCCTGCTGCACGGCGGCGAAGTGACGGTCACCTCCGAATTAGGCAAGGGCAGCACGTTCACCATCCATTTACCACCCCAAAGGCACCAAGACACTAACATTTAGAGCTGTGTTGTGTCTCTGTGTCTTTGTGGTAAAACAATGTTGGCAAACCTGCCGAGGTCTGCAATAATGCCTTAGAGGTTTTCACCTCGGTCTCGTCCCCGACAGCCCCGCAGTCCTCCAAACGCCAGCGCTTTCACGCGCGGGTGCCCCGGTTACTCACCAGTTTTGCTTAACCGACAGACTAGCGTCTGGGGGGATATCAACCATGAGAATCCGGCGATTTTTGCGCACAGTCTCGGCGTTCCTGGCTCAGTTGGGAATCGCTCTGTTGAAAACAGTAGTCACGAGCATGATTCTGGGGGTTGTAGTCGTTGCGGTCATGCACTACATGGGCGTCCCAGTGCCCAGCACCGACGATCTGTGGCAGGGAGTTTCGAGACTGGCGCACATCCTTTCGTAGAGGAAAATATTGAGCGCAGACCTTAAGGCCTACGAAGTGCTGGGAGTGAAGCCCGGCGTTTCAAACGCTGAACTGAAAGCAGCACATCGAGACCTTGCGAAGGTTTGGCACCCGGACAGGTTTCTTCACGATCCGCGTCTGCAGGAAAAGGCGCAGGAGAAACTGAAGGAGATCAACCAGGCTTACGAGCAATTGATCTCAGGTAAGACTCCGCGACCTGTTAATCCCACGCCGGCACGAGAGTATCGTACTCAGCCAGCACCTTCACGCCGCACGGGCAGGTGGCAGGGGATGGTGGTTGCACTATTGCTTTTCGTGGCAGTGTTTGCTGTCGCGACCAGAGCTTTACTGCAAAAGCGCAACGAAGCGTTGCAAGAACAAGAGGCGGCGGAGCAATCAGCTACCCCCGAGCCGAGTCGTGCAACGCGACCTGATTCAAACTCGCGCGCGGAAGTAAACGACGCGTCACGAAAACGCGAACAGCCTGCGCCTGAGGGTGCACCTGCGCAGACCGTTATTACTCAACCTACGCCTGCATTAGCGACTGTTACTGTCTCGATCGATCCGGAGAGCGGTCTACTCGCAAAGCCGGATTGTCCTGTGCGGAGCCGAATGACTTATCCGAGCGGCAGCGAGCCGAAGAGCTACTGCAACATCTCGCATGCTCCGGCGCCGAAAGAATCGCGCATCAAGTCGCTAGCAACAAAAATTCTCCCGCAAAGGCGCAAAGACGCAAAGACAGATCAAGCTGCTCAGTAATTAGCGTCTTTGCGCCTTTGCGTGAAAACTGCTCACGACCTTTAGAACGTGAACACTAGCTGCTGCTGCACGCGATAACTCGTCGGGGCGAAGTCACCAACCGGCACGAAGAAGTTTGGAAATTGTCCGCTGCGTCGGAGCGAGTTCTGGAAGAAGAACAAACTCTGAAAGGTCACTTTTCGCGCAATCCCATACTCGAAACGAAAATGATTTGTGCGGATGTTTACGCCTGTTCCCGTTCCAAGATCGTCGTCAGTTACTTGCGAGATCAGCGCGTTGGCGCCTTTGATCGAGAAGACGTAAAGAAAAGCTGTGTCGCCGCGTTTGGTGATCCTCCCGACTTGCAGCGCCGTGAGCATCGCATCACGTTCATTCAAACCGGTCGCCACGTTGCGCGCGAGTTGTACGTTGAAAGTGACGGGGAAAGCGTGATCACCGCGCGTGAAGCCTGCGTAGTTCAACCGATATGTAAGCCGCGCAACCTGAAATCCCGGCGCAGTGTACATGGCGCCGCCGGGAGTAGTTGTGGCATTGCCGGTTCCGGTAAGAGGTCCTGAGAGAGCGATGCCGAGTCCGGGTTGGACCAGTAAGACCAGGCCATCTGTCGTCGAGGCGAGCTGAATGTGATTTGGATGGCGGTAGAGTTGAATGTCTCCGCCAAGCTGGCTATTCCATCTCTTGTTGAAGGTTTGATTGAGCAGCAGTCCCTGATGAAAGAGATTTGCCGACCGCCCTGCGGTTCCAACAATATCGCCAGCGCGTGCTAGTGGGCTACCAGGTGTTATAACCGCGACGTTTGGATTAGAAAAGATGTATTGACCCGCGCGCAGTTCGACACTGGAGAGGTAGGCGCCGTTTGGTTTAAATGAGGCGACGTATTTTTCGTTAAATCCATTGAAACGAATGTCGTCGTCGAATAGAAACCTCGAGTTGTCGGCAAAGACCTCCTGCACACGACCAGCCTGAAGTTGAAGCCCCTTTTTCGGCCGGTATTCAACCCATGCTTCACTCAGGAAAAACGGATGGCGAGTGGTAGTGGAAGTAAAGTCTTGGTCGAACGTCAGCGGATTGTTTACCGCGCCGGTAGCAAGTTGGCCGTGAAAGCTCAGGTTTGGATAGATGTCTGTATCGAGGTTCAGCCGGAAACGGTATCGCATCCTCGCGTTTTGCACGTGCGCGAGTGGTGGATCAGCTGGGTCGGTTGCGCTGCGGAAAGTTCCGTCAAATCGGAGGCGAAAGTCACCGCTCACTCGAACCGGACCGACTTTTAACACCTGGCCTTCAACTTTGGCGACTCGTTGTTCGACGGTTGGTGTTTGAGTCTCAGCGGGTGCGGGCGTTGTTGGTGTTTCAGCTTCTTTAGCGACAGCGGTGCTTGTTTCACCTGACAGTTTTTCAATAAGGGCCTGGATTGTTTGTTGCTGCTCCACGAGCGTCTTTTGCAACTGATCCAATTTACTGTTTTGACGCTCCAACTCGCTTTCCAGCAGGCGCACGCGTTCCGCAATAGTGGTTTCCGGAGGGTCCGAGGCAGGTTTGGCGGAAGAGTTTACCAGCTCCTGAGCGCCTGCGGGCGCAAGGGTCACTAAAAGGAGCAATAAGATCAGTAGTATTCGACTGCTAATCGAGAGCGTCATGGTAGTTAGTTCCTCGTTGAGTTGGCTCTTAGTTGGATTGCTCTTGAGACAGGGCAGCATATGACCGGTATCTTAAATCGACCTTGCTGTGAAGTTACATTGATGTGAACAGAAGCAGTCGTTGACAATCGTCTCAATCGCCGCTTACTATTTTGGCCTTAGACAGGATTACAGGATTTTCACGATTGAACATCCTGTAAATCATGAAACATCCTGCAAATCCTGTACATGCTTCTTCAAGCAGCAACGACGACAACTGAAACGATCGGCAGTCCTATAACAGCCTATTGGCCGGTGATGATCTTTTTCGCCGTGGCCGTGGTCTTTCCGGTGTTGCCAATCATCCTGGGCAGGTTTCTGAGGCCAATAAAGTACGAGAAGGGCAAGATGCGGCCTTACGAGTGCGGCATCGATCCGACAACGGAAGCACACGAGCGTTTCACGGTCCGTTATTACATCGTCGCGATGCTGTTTCTGATCTTTGACGTCGAAACGATTTTTCTGCTGCCCTGGGCGATAATCTTTATGGGTGACGACTTCTCCTTCACGAAGTTTGCGCTCCTCGAGATGCTGGTGTTTATTGCTATTCTGGTAGTGGGCTATTATTACGCGTGGCGCAAAGGCGCGCTGGAGTGGGCGTGAAAGGATTGCTGATTTCCAATCGGCAATCAAAAATGATCTATGGCTGAACACGAAGAGGGTTTTGTCTTAACCACCGTCGATTCGATCATGAACTCGATTCGACGGACCGTGGGTGCTAAAACGGTCGATATCGCCGCGCCAGTCGTGAACTGGGCGCGTAAGTCTGCCCTTTGGCCCATGACCTTCGGACTTGCCTGTTGTGCCATCGAGATGATTGCTACCGGCGCGGGCAGGTTTGACATCGATCGCTTCGGCGCGGGTGTCTTTCGTCCCAGTCCACGGCAAAGCGATTTGATCATTATCGCCGGCACCGTCACTCTTAAAATGGGTCCTGTGGTTCGGAGAGTCTACGATCAGATGCCTGAACCCAAATGGGCCATCGCTATGGGCGCCTGTGCCTCAACAGGCGGACCGTTTGATTCGTATTCCACGATGCAGGGTGTCGATCGCTGCATCCCCGTTGATGTTTACATTCCCGGTTGTCCTCCGCGGCCCGAAGCACTTCTATACGGGCTGATGCGTCTGCAAGACATAATCATGCGAGAGGCGCCTTCGGCATACATATTCGAATCGGATGGCACTGTTCATCGCAGACGACAGTTCGACATTGACGAAGCAGAGGTCAATGTTCCTGCCGCGTAAACAGGCCGCGCACTGCTGAACTTCAATTTGAAAGACCTCCCGGCTCCCTTCGTTCGCCGCATCATTGGAACGCGGAGAGCTTTTCTACCCACCTCTCTAGATGAAAGGAATTCAAAATGTTCACCTCAATAATGGATAAAACCGAAACTTACAGTGAAGAACAAATTCCCAAAAGTTCAACGCCCTGGGTTTGGATCGGGTTCGTTTTTGCCGGCGCTTTTTTTGTAGTCGAAATAATTTATGGGGTCTTGGAAGTCATGGGGTCACTGTCAGATGCCGCCTCTCTACATATCGTCCTGATGTTGATTGCAATTGGTGGCTGGATTTATTGGCTGGTCTGTGTCTATCGCATTCACAAGGTACTAAAAG
>JBKPJS010000276.1:0-1500 GCA_046730815.1 Acidobacteriota bacterium | reverse complement strand
CGCTCTTTATATCACTTCAATGTGGAAATGCCTATAAATTGTAGCGTTGGCAGCAAAATGGTCATACACTTTTCGCGATGAACGTTGCGCGTTGCACAACTATCCTCGTAGTGTTGCTTCTGATTGCGCTTTGTCCTTCATCGTTTCGATCGCAAACTAAACCTGACAAAGACTACCTTGTCTACGTCTTGTCAGAATCTGCCGACAAGATCGCCCTGGTCCGTTTCGGACCTGACGGCGCGCGCATTGATCGCCAGATCGATACCGGAGACATGCCTGTGGACATCGATGGACCACACGGCATCGTGGTCTCTCCCGATCGGCGGTTCTATTACGTCTCTATCGCACACGGCCGCCCGTTTGGATCGGTGTGGAAGTATTCGACCAAAAATGATGCGTTAGTTGGTAAAACCTCTCTCGGTTACTTTCCGGCAACACTGGACATCACGCCTGACGGCAACTTTCTTTTTGTAGTGAACTTCAATTTGCACGGCGACATGGTGCCGTCGTCAGTTTCAGTAGTATCGACACAAACCATGACCGAAGTTGCGCGGATACAAACGTGCACCATGCCGCATGGTTCACGTTTGAATGCGCAGGGAACGAAGCAGTATTCGGCATGCATGATGGACGATATGCTGGTGGAGATCGACACGCGTTCGTTGAAGGCGACGCGACATTTCATCGTAACGAAGAACCACGAAAAGGGAATGAATGGACCACCGCAGACCGCCTCAACTCGGGCGATGGCCGGACATGGCTCTGAGCCGCCGAAGCCTGGTGACAGTTCCTGCTCGCCCACGTGGGCCGAGCCGTCAGCCGATGGCTCTTCTATTTATGTAGCCTGCAATGGTTCGAGCGAGATTGTCGAAGTCAACGCGAATAGCTGGCAACTTGTGCGTCGCATTCCTGCGCGCGCGGGTGTTTACAATCTGGAAGCCACGCACGATGGTCTCTACTTAATAGCCACGAACAAACGAGACCAATCAGTGTCGATCTACGAGCTGAAGAGTGGCAGGGAACTGGCGCGCTTGCCGACAAAACGCAAAGTGTTGCACGGCGTGGTTGTGTCGCCCGACGATCGTTATGCGTTCATAACAGTCGAAGGCGTGGGTTCAGAGCCGGGAACAGTCGAGGTTATCGATCTCACGGCGTTGAAAACGGTCGCGACTGTTGACGTGGGCCAAGCCGCCGCGGGGATTGATTTCTACAAAACAGAGCCACAAAAGGGCACAAAAAGCACAGGTCTTCCATAAATCATTTGTGCTTTTTGTGGTCTTACTGTCCGGGTGCTGTCGTAGATCCCTTGTCGATCTTCTCTCCGAGCTTCACGATCCACAGGCCCGAGTTGACGTCGTTGAAATAGATCAAACCGTTATGCGGCTGCGCGCCCCACGTGAAAGCCAGATTCGGGCGAAAGCCCTCGGGATCGCCGGTCCAGATTCGCGCAATCTCTCGACCTTGCCTGTAGAGATCTCCGCGAAGCGCTCCTGAGACATC
>JBKPJS010000275.1:0-8237 GCA_046730815.1 Acidobacteriota bacterium | reverse complement strand
GAATGGCACCCGGAGGCAAGGACCCGCCGAAGGGAGCAAAGCGGCTCAACGAAAGTTGAGCTTCGTTGCCGGAGCGTAACCGGCGGTGGAGGAAAAGCCACCACAACAAAAACCTAACGGCACCGCACTCGCAAGAGTGCGAGAATTGTGAAAATGATTCGAGTGCTGACCGGCGACTGGCTGACCGCCAGTTGGTCATCGGGATACAAATTGGCAACTTGAGTGTGTACATGCTCTTGTTGCCATCCTATAGGGAGCTTCGGCGAACTATAGGAAAACGGATTGCGCTGCTTTCAGCTTGCTGGGAGCAGCGCATTTCGTTTTTAGATCTGCCGCAAAGTCTTTAGCCATAAAGAAGCACAAAGGCACAAAAACCAGCGGAAACTTTTGTGCTTTTTGTGCTTCTTTGTGGTTGAACAAGTCTTTCTCCGCCCGCCTGAAAATGTTAGATTAGCCGCTTTCCAAATAAAAAGTTTTTCTCCCCCGTATTTAGACGGCGCTGAAAGCGCGTCAACGTGTTTTGCTTGACGATAAGGAGGATTGCCCAGATGACTGAAGCACGAATGCAAGAGACACCCGATTACAAACCAGGTACGTTCTGTTGGATTGAGTTGGGTACGACCGATAGCGCGGCCGCGAAAACTTTTTACACGCAACTCTTCGGCTGGGAATATGAAGACCACCCGATGGGACCAGGCATGACTTACACAATGCTCAAGCTGAACGGTAAAGACGTCGGCGCGCTTTATAGTTTAATGCCGGACATGAGGGCTCAGGGAGTTGCCCCTCATTGGCTTAGTTACGTCTCCGTCGACAACGTCGACGAGACTGCAGAGAAGGCAAAAGCTGAAGACGCGACGCTTTTAAAAGAACCTTTCGATGTTATGACCGAGGGACGGATGGCTGTACTCCAGGATCCGACTGGGGCTGTCTTCGCGCTTTGGCAGGCGAAGAATCACAAAGGATCTGCTATTCGCATGGTTCCTAACTCCGTTTGCTGGAACGAACTGGGCACCCACGACACGCAGGAAGCAGGAGAGTTTTATTCGAACGTATTTGGTTGGTCCACCGAAGTTTTTTCGGGCAGCCCAATGGAATACACAGTTTTCAAAAACGGCGACGAGGGCGTCGGTGGCATGTACAAGATCACGCCAGAAATGGGCCCCGTCCCGCCGCACTGGCTCGTTTACTTTGCCGTCGATGATTGCGATGCCAAGGTCCAAAAGGCAACTGAGCTTGGCGCCGACATCATGAAGCCGGCAGAGGATATTCCCAGCGTCGGACGCTTTGCAATCCTGATCGATCCGCAGGGAGCGGCGTTCGCGCTTTTAAAACCGGAGCCGCGGCAATAGTTCATTGCCCATTGCCAATCCATGAAGGCCATCCACAGATTACACAGAAAGTAATCTGTGGAATCTGTGGATGGATTGATCGGCAATTGGAAATATGAAAGCTCGTCTCGTTTGGCTTGTACTCTGCGGTATTTGGGGATCCACCTGGCTATTTATCAAGCTGGGTCTTGCCGATCTACCTCCACTCACCTTTGCGGGCATCAGGTTTGTCATTGCCTGCGCCATTCTTTTGGTGTGGATCCGGATCCGACGTTTGGTATTCCCACGAACGCGTGCTGACTGGATCCTTTTGGCCATCGCGGGAATTCTTTCGTTTGGGTTGAACTACGGTTTGGTGTTTTGGGGAGAGCAGTACATCTCTTCCGGCCTTGCCGCTCTCTTGCAAGCAACGCTTCCAGCATTCGGGTTAGTCTTCGCACACTTCCACTTGCCCGGTGAACGCTTGAGCTGGTCCAGGATTGGCGGAGTAATCCTGGGCGTGTGCGGCGTTGGGGTAGTTTTCTCAAACCAACTTGCTGTTTCAGGTCGTCAGGCATTCGCAGGTTGCGTGGCACTGGTTTTAAGTGCGATGTTCGCGGCCTATTCGAACGTGTTGGTGAAAGCGCATGGAAAGCATCTCGATCCGGCGATACTCGCGGGTGGGCAGATGTTTTTTGGATTGTTGCTGCTGCTTGCAGTTGGAATCCCTCTTGAAGGGAATCCTTTGAATTTTCGCTGGACGCCGATGGCTCTCGTCGCGCTGTTCTATCTGGCTATCGTCGGTTCTGTGATTGCGTTTTTACTCTACTACTGGCTGGTGCTGAACATGGACGTCACCAAGTCGATGTTGATAGCGCTTGTAACGCCGGTAGTAGCAGTAATTCTGGGGATGATTGTTTTGCACGAAGAGATAGGCTGGCGCACTCTGATCGGAGGGGCAATGATCATGACGGGAATCGGATTCATCGTCGTTCGCAAAGCCAGCCGCAGATGAGCGCAGATCTCCGCAGATTAGATCTACGGAGATCTGCGTTCATCTACGGCTCAGGTTAAACCCCGAATCTGCGCAGCGAGATAAGCTTCGATCGCAAACTCCACGAGCGGTGCTTCAGCTAGTGAGTAGTACTCAGGCAGCCGGCGCAGTTGATCGATCTGAGTTGAGAGCAACCAGAAGCCACCGATCTCCGCTCCGAATTGATTGTGCACCGCCAGCTCGAGCGCGGTGCCGTGCACCACGCGCAAGTATTTTGCCGCAGCCTCGTTTAGGTTGACGGTGCAATCCGTCAGCGCAAACCCGACAAATTCTACTTCGCTTTCATTTGTGCCCGTTGCGTTATCGGGGAGTTTACGCTGCGGCATATTTACGAATTAATCCTCTCACGACACCCTGGATCTGGATCCTTTCCGCCGTCTTGATGAAGATTGGCTTGAACTGCGGATTAGCCGGTTCGAGACGAATGAACTCAGGTTCCCGATAAAACTTCTTCACCGTCGCATAATTGCCGTCGATAAGGGCAACGACCACCTGACCATTTTCGGCAGTTTGTTGTGATGCAACGATAATGATGTCTCCATCCTGAATGTTTTCCTCGATCATCGAATCACCACGTACGCGCAGGGCGAAAGTGCGTCCGCGTCCATGCAAATCTTTCGGTATGGATACGGTGTCGTGACTGAGAATCGCTTCGATTGGCTGACCGGCAGCTACGGTCCCGAGCAACGGAATGTCAGTGTCATCATCGTCACCGCCGCCCCTTTGTTGGACGATTTCAATTCCCCGGCTGACGTTCGGAATGCGTTTTATTAATCCCTCACGCTCCAGGGCTACAAGGATGGCGTGGACACTGGCGGACGAACTCATCTGAAAATGCCGTCCAATTTCTGCGATGGTGGGTGGTTCATGGTTCGATTCGATGTAGCCCCGGATGAACTCATAAACTCTTCTTTGTTTGGCCGTAACGGGCATAATATTCCCTCTTGCTTGCTCGAAAATAATTTTCGGTTGACAACCGAAAATCTAGCGAACATTCTCGAACATCATGAGCGCGACGTCAAGTAGTTTTTTACAGAGCCGGGCAGGGTGACGTGGGGGAGACCGTTACCGCCTCGGTTCTGTCGTCGCGCCGTGACTCTAGCCCGGTAATCGATTTGCCCCTCATCATCCGGATTTGAACGGCTTCTGGATTGGGCGACTCGAACACCACCACCGGGCTAAAGCCACGGCGCGACTGAAGTTCGGCAAAGCCAGCTACTTGATTACCTTTGCGAGCTTTTTGAGGTCGTCGATAAAAAGTCGGAGCTCGAGATGGCGCGTTTCATCGTCTGGAGCACGAAGGATTGAGGAGGGATGCACAGTAGCCATGACGTAGGGTGCGAGAGTTGAAGAGATAAATTCGCCGCGTTGTTTTGTCACGCGAAACTGTGGCCCAAGAAGAGACTGGGCGGCTGTGGCGCCGAGGGCAACAATGACGTCAGGTTTGACCACGGCGATCTCGGCTTCGAGCCAGGGGCGGCAGGCACTGATTTCCACGGAATTGGGTTTCTTGTGGATCCGGCGTTTGCCGCGCGGCTCCCATTTGAAATGTTTGACAACATTGGTGACGTAGGTTTGTTGGCGATCGATGCCGGCCTCCTCCAGCGCGTTATCCAACAAACGTCCGGCAGGGCCGACAAAAGGTTTGCCTGTCAGGTCTTCTTCGTTGCCTGGTTGTTCGCCGACGAACATGACTTTTACTCGCCGGGCGCCCTCTCCAAAAACGGTTTGCGTTCCTTTTTTCCAAAGGTCGCAGGCACGGCAATCAGCCGCGGCGTTCTTGAGCGATGAGAGTGTGGGGCGCGGTGGAATTAGAACCGCCGCTGAACTTAGTACAGGTTTTTTCGGCATTGTAATAGGTCTATAGGCCCTATAGGACCTTAGCAGAGAGATTCTAAACATGACAGCAGCATTATCAAAAGCGGAGCTGGAATCTGATATTGCCAGTCGTTTTAGCGATGTATTCAAGGTCCGTGAAAAGTCTGTGGTCGAGACTCTCTCCACAGGCATTCCGGAGATCGACGCGTTAACAGGCGGCATCCCACGAGGAGCTATCAGTGAAGTCTTTGGACCAGCATCGTCAGGCCGTACCAGTCTGATGTATTCGATGCTTGCTTATGCGACCACTCATGAAGAGACCTGTGCACTGGTTGATACGTATGACGTGTTTGCCCCGACGGCCGCAACTGCCGCCGGCATAGATTTCGATCGTTTGTTGTGGGTCCGTGGGGCCGGAAATCTCGAACATGCGTTTAAGGCCACGGATCTGTTGTTACATGCAGGTGGGTTTGGTCTGGTGATCCTCGATATAGGTGATATCGCGGTAAAGGATACGCGCCGGATCATTTCATCCTGGTGGTATCGCTTTCGCCATACAGTGGAAGATAGACCAACAGTCCTAATGGTAATTTCAGAAGAAGCTTGTACCCGGTCTTGCGCTGCAGTAACTCTGGAGTTGAATGGAGCGGCGGAATGGTCCCGAGCGAATTCCAAGCCGGATGCGAAAGCGTCGGTTCGATTCCTTGCGCCGAGGAACGTCTTGCCTATGCGAAAGCACATTCCTGTAGACCGCCCATTGGTTACACAGGGAAATCTTTTGCGTCTCAACACGATAAAAGTTAATCGCCAGCGTCCCCTTTCTCCCTCGCTGAATGAGAGCCAATTCCGAGCTTATCACCCGATGGATCTTCGTTAATTTTCGCAAAAATCTCCGTGTTTGCCTGTATTCATGCACAACAAATACCGGCCAATCTCTCTCTCCCGGAGTTTGCCTATAACTTTTCGCCCGTGGTGGAAGAGGTCCGGTGCGGCACGGTGGTAATCGACGTCGATGGCTGCGAACTGCTATTCGGCTCTGCTTATCAACTCGCAAAGGAAGTGGCGTTGCAGGCCAAAAGCAGGTTGGAAAGCACAGTCAGCGTTGCCGTCGCCGCTAATCCGGATGCTGCAATCCACGCTGCCACTCGTCTGCAAGGAATAACCTTTGTTTCACCCGGCGAAGAACTAACTTGCCTGGGAGAGTTTCCTGTCGATCACCTCGACTATTCCCTCGTTAATATCGAGAAAAAAGTCGCGGATGAGATCCTGGAAACACTGAAGCTCTGGGGCATTCGCACCTTTGCTGATTTCGCCTCACTTCCCGTTGCGGGTGTTTCCGAACGTTTGGGGCAGGCTGGAGTAAAACTGCAACAACTCGCCGCCGGCAAAACCGAGCGACACTTAAAGGTCAAACAGCCCGCGCCTGTTTTTGCGCATTCGATTGAGCTCGAACACGCTCTTACCGAACTCGAGCCACTCTCATTCGTTTTTGCGCCACTCCTGCATCAACTCTGCGCTGCTTTGAATGCCTATGCGCTGGCGACGAACGAATTGTGTGTGGTGATGCAACTGGAAAATCAGACTACACATGAACGCAAACTGACTTTGCCTCACCCAATGCGCGACCACAAGGTGTTTCTGAAATTGTTATTGCTCGACACGGAAATGCATCCGCCTCCAGCAGCCGTAAGGACAGTTTCAATTACTTGTGAGCCGGTGAAACCGCGTGTGTTGCAGAACGGATTGTTTGTGCCACTCGCTCCGGCCCCGGACAAACTGGAGCTCACCCTCGCGAGACTTGCGAAACTTGTAGGCGAGGAAAATATCGGTTCGCCGGCTTTGCTTGATACGCATCGTCCCGACACGTTCAGCATGAAACGTTTCAAGCTCAATACTAAATCTTCAAACAATCAGCAATTGGCAATCGCCAATCGGCAATGTTTGGGTTTTCGAGTATTTCGTCCGCCACTGCGCGCGATAGTTCAAGTTGACCAGGGCTGGCCGAGGCAAATCAGCGCCTGGGGTAAGCAGCGGAGTGTTTATGGAAAGGTGGTCAGCCTTGCTGGTCCATGGAGAACTACGGGTGCCTGGTGGCGCGGCGATCGCTGGGCCAGAGACGAGTGGGATGTGACGCTCGAACAGTCAGGTCAACAAGCTGTGTATCGGATTTATCGAGAGCTTAAAACAGAGACTTGGTTTGTAGAAGGAAACTACGATTGAGGCACAAACCTTGGACAGAATTACAGGATTTCCAAGATTTACAGGATGTCTTGTTAATCCTGCGAATCCTGTAATCCTGTCATGTCCGGATACGTCGAACTCCACGCGCGGTCGGCTTTTAGTTTTTTGGAGGGCGCTTCTGTGCCTGAAGAGCTGATTGCTGCCGGCGTTGAGTTGCAGATGCCGGCGATGGCATTGCTGGATCGTGATGGAGTTTATGGCGCGCCGCGGTTTCACCTCTCCGCGAAGAAAAATGACATCAAGGCCCACATCGGCGCCGAGATAAGCGTTCAAATTCCAAAGACCAAAGGAATCTGTTCGATTCCTGTTTTGGTGCGTAACCGTACCGGTTATCAAAATCTCTGTCGCCTGATCACACTGATGAAATTGCGTGTACCCAAACACGCAAAACCCGGCGAGTGTGTGGTCACCTCTGAAGAGTTGGTGGCGCATGCCGCAGGGTTGATCTGTTTGACTGGTGGATTTGATGGGCCAATTGCGCGTGCGATGAATCGCAGCGGCGCGGACAGCGCCGAGGAAGCGCAGAGAAGTGTCGAGTGGCTGATAGAACTGTTTGGCGAAAAGAATGTGTACGCGGAATTGCAGCGCCATTTCGATCGCCAGGAGGAAGCCCGCAATCACCTGGTGATTGAGCTTGCCCGGCGCAATCGTTTGCCTTTACTCGCTACTAACGGCGTCTATTATGCGATGCCCGCGCGCCGGGAAGTGTCTGACGTCTTCACCTGCATCCGCAATCACGTGCGACTGGAAACTGCCGGACGCCTGCTGGCGCAAAACTCAGAGCGATATCTGAAGTCAGGCGCGACCATGCAGAAGCTCTTTGCCGATCTGCCGGAAGCGATCGCGAATACTGCTGAGCTTTCATCGCGACTGAAGTTCAACCTTGAAGATCTCGGCTACGAATTTCCCAGGTATCCGGTGCCACGCGGCGAAACCATGGCCTCCCTCTTATGGAAGCTCACAGAAGAAGGCGCACGTTGGCGTTATACCGGCGTGAAAGATGCACCCACTTACGAACAGGCACGCCCGCAGGTCGAACGCGAGTTGAAGTTGATCGAAAAGCTCAAGCTGGAAGGTTATTTTCTGATTGTTTGGGACATCGTCCAGTTTTGTCGCAAAGAAGGCATTCTGATCCAGGGACGCGGATCGGCCGCAAACAGCGCCGTCTGTTATTCGTTGGGAATCACGGCCGTGGATCCTATCGGCATGGACTTGTTGTTTGAGCGATTTCTTTCTGAAGAACGAGGCGAATGGCCGGACATTGATCTCGATCTGCCGAGCGGAGATCAACGTGAGAAGGCAATTCAATACGTTTACGAGCGCTACGGAAAACTGGGGGCGGCGATGACCGCAAACGTGATCACCTATCGCGGGCGCTCGGCAGCTCGCGAGGTAGGCAAGGCATTGGATTTTGATGAAGAAACACTTTCACGTCTTGCTGCGCTGGTCCACACGTGGGAATGGAAGGATCCAAATGATTCCAGCGAGCGGCAGTTTCGTGATGCGGGCCTGGACCTGGCTAATCCACGCATTAAGAAATTTTTCCAGCTCTATCAAATGGTCCAGGATCTGCCGCGTCACCTCGGCCAGCATTCAGGCGGCATGGTGATTTGTCAGGGACAGCTCGATTCGATCGTGCCGCTTGAGCCGGCCGCTATGCCGGGACGCGTGGTGGTCCAATGGGACAAAGAGGATTGCGCGGACCTGGGACTGATCAAAGTGGATCTGCTCGGACTGGGCATGATGGCGGTGCTGGAAGACTCAATCAAGTTGATTCGAGATTCCTATGGTGAAGAAGTTGACCTGGCCCATCT
>JBKPJS010000274.1:0-28311 GCA_046730815.1 Acidobacteriota bacterium | reverse complement strand
CTTTCACGTACGCAGCTTCGGCCGCAGCTACAATCTGATCGTCTGCTAATAATTTTCCGATCAATGCAGTTGCGGCTTCCTTGATTTCGACTGGTGCAGGCGCGATGCCGCCGAGGATAATCCGCGCGTCATTTACAGTCCCGTTATCGGATTTGATCCACGTTGCAACGCCGAGTACGGGGAAATCAAAAGCGCCGCGCCGGCGAAGTTTTTGATAAGACGCACGCCAACCATTTGTCGGTGGGAGTTGAATATCGACGAGGAGTTCGTCTGGACGTTTGTGCAGGTAATCGATGCCGTCGTCGTTGTACAACCCTGCTGCGTCGATCACACGTTCACCGAGAGTTGAGACAAAGCGCAACTTCGCGCCAATAGCTACCATGACGGGGACGAGGTCAGATGATTGTACGGCCCAACACTTCGAGCTTCCGGGTGCGACCCAGCACACGTCGCCGTCTTTCTTGAGACAGAAATTGATGCCTTTGCGCCATTCGTAATTCTGATCGTAGTAATTGCAACGCGTGTCTAGCAGGAGGTTGCCGCCGATCGTGCCCATGTTTCGCAGTATCGGTGTCGAGATCGTGCGAGCGGCCTTTGCTACGACGGGATAGTCACGATTAATGACCGGATGTTCGCAGATGTCTGTGAGAGTTACCGAGGCTCCAATGCGCAAGCCGTGACTTCCATCGCCCGTGATCTGATTGAGTTCCGCGAGCCGCATCACGGAGATGACAGTCTTCGGCATCTGTTGCCGCCGCTTCATATTTGGATACAGATCGGTGCCTCCGGCAACGAACTGGCCCGCCGGACCCGCCGCGGCCATAATTTTCACCGCCTCCGCGATCGTCTGCGGAGTGTGGTATTCAAATTTGGGCAACCGCATCATAAAAACATTTACATGATTTACAGGATTCACAAGATGTCATGTTCATCTTGTGAATCCTGAAATCCTGTCTAAGAATGCACAGCTACTCTCGGCATCTCGCTGCCATCGCCGCCTTCGGCCGGCGTTAAGACCCGCAGAGGGTCGGGCCAATCGACTGATGGAACAGAATCCGGGCCGAACCGGGCATCCCGGCCACGAGTTTTGTCTTTCAACGCTCGCAAGACTTTCTCGGGGGTGATCGGTACTTCATCGATCCGCACTCCTACAGCATTGTAAACCGCGTTCGCTACCGCCGGCGGCACCGGCAATAACGGACCTTGGCCGACTTCCTTTGCCCCGTACGGTCCATTCGGATCCGGATCTTCGACCAAGTAAGTCTTGACGTCGCACATTTCCATCGTCGTCGGACTCTTGTACTCCAACATCGACGGAAACTTGTGCACTACGTTGCGATTCTCCCGGTAGGCCATCTCTTCCATCAGAATTTCGCCAAGAGCCATGTAAACACTGCCTTCAACCTGGCCCATTACGAGCATCGGATTGATCGAGCGGCCAATGTCGTGCGCAATCCAAACGCGTTCAACAACCACCATGCCTGTATCCGGATTTACATCAACCTCGGCAACGGCGGCCGAGTAGCTGTACGCCGGCGATGGTCCAACCCCGGAGCCTTTGTACTTACCGGGCGAGCGCGGCGGTGAATACGAGCCGACCGTACCGATCGTCCCAAACTTCGACTCGGCCAGCACAATCGCTTCCGCAAACGTTACGCCAACCTCCGGATTCTCAACGTCAAACACACGCCGCTCAGCCAGTGAAATATTCTCAATCGGAACGCCAAGCTTCTCAGCCACCGCCATCACCAGCAACTCACGCGCTCGCTCAGCAGCCTGAATTGCCGCATTACCGGTCATCAAAGTCACGCGACTCGAGTAACTCCCGAGATCCACCGGCGTCAAATCCGTATCAGCCGTGACGACGCGAATATCGAACGGATCGATCCCCAAAACTTCAGCGACTATGTACGCGAGTATGGAATCAGACCCTTGTCCGATGTCGGTCGAACCGCACATGACGCAAACCCCACCCTGTCGATCGAGGCGAAGCTGCACACCTGATTGCGGCATGTTGTTCCAGTAAATCGGCAAACCAGCGCCGCAGATATAAGAACTGCAAGCGATTCCGATGCCTTTGCCAAAGGGAAGCTTTCGATTGTTTTGGTCCCAGCCGGAAAAACGTTCCTTCCAGCGCGAGCCTTCGACAACTTTGTCGATGCACTGGCCCAAACCCATGCTGCCGATGCGCAGGTAATTCGCCGTCACAGAATTCGGTGCGACGAGATGTTTGCGCCGTATCTCGACGGGATCGAGTCGCAGTTGCTCTGCAATCTTGTCGAGATGGATCTCCAAGGCATAGCGCGGCTGCGGCGTGCCATGTCCACGCTTTGGACCACACGGCGGCTTGTTCGTAAAAGCGCGGAGTCCCTGGAACTTGTAGCGCGGTACTTCATACGTCACAGTCTGCAGCGCGCCGCTGTAGAACGTACTCGCGACTCCGTAGCTTCCGTATGCACCACCGTCGAGAAACGATTGAAAGTGCATCGCCGTGATCGCGCCGTCATTCTTCACTCCGGTCTTGACTCTCATCAATATCGGATGCCGGCCACGATGACAGTAGAAGACTTCCTCACGCGTCAACGTCACTTTCACCGGTCGCCCCGTGAGCATCGACAGTTTGCAAACTACGACTTCGTGATTAAACGGATCGCTCTTACCACCAAATCCGCCGCCATTTGGAGTTGCAATCACACGAATATGACTCGCGGGCAATCCGAGAACCTTCGCGAGGGCACGATGCACGTAATGTGGCGTTTGGGTCGAGCTCCAGAGCGTGATCTTTCCATCCGAGTCGAAGTGAGCGACGGCGGCGTGCTGCTCCATCGGCAGATGCGTGTTGCCTTCATAGAAGAATGTGTCTTCACGCACGAGATCCGCTTCGGCGAATCCTTCTTCGACGTTTCCAAATTCCAGCGAGACCTTTTTATGCACATTGCCGCCGTCCCCGTACTCGTGAATGCGCGGCTCGTCGATCATCACTGCTTCTTCGATTGTCGAGATCGTATTGAGTGGCTCATATTCGACCTCAATCAAATTCATCGCATCGAAAGCCACGTCTTCGTCGATCGCAGCGACAGCCGCGACGGGATCCCCGATAAAGCGCACCTTCTCAGTGCAGAGCGCATGCTCATCCTGGCTCACAGGCAGAATTCCATAGGGGATCGGAAGATCCTTTCCGGTAATGACAGCAAAAACGCCGGGCAGAGCCAGCGCTTTTGAAGCATCGATGCTTTTGATTAACGCGTGAGGCAGGTGTGAACGCAGAATCTTGCAAAACAACATGCGCGGCAGAACTATGTCGTCAGCGAACTTCGTTTGACCGACACACTTCGCCCGCGCGTCGACCTTGCGAAACGGTTTACCAACAATGTTCAGTTTTTTATCCACAGATTGCACAGATTTTAATCGAGCCCGTAGACGCTCTCCTTCGGCAGTTCCATTTCTTCACCACGCATGCGCGCCGCGGCGAGTTCCACAGCCTCGTAGATCTTAATGTACCCGGTGCAGCGGCAAAGATTTCCCGATAGTGCTTCCTGAATCTCAGCCCGCGAAGGATTCGGCGACTTCTTCAACAACTCTTCCGCAACCAGCAGAAAGCCAGGCGAGCAGTAACCACACTGCGCAGCGCCCAGGTCAGCAAATGTCTGTTGTAACGGATGAAGCTCGGCGCCGTCAGCCATTCCTTCGATGGTTTTTACTTCGCGACCCTCAGCGTCGAGACCAAGCATGAGACAGGAAAGAATCGAGCGACCATCGACAAGCACGGCACACGTACCGCACTCGCCCAACTCACAACCATGCTTCGTCCCGGTGAGATTCAGATCTTCACGCAAAACTTCGAGCAGGGTTTTGTGCGGTGCGAAGGCAACCTCGACATCTTCGCCGTTGAGTCTAAAAGCAATGTGTTTCTTACTGTGGCCCTGCACCGTCTTTCTTCTTTGCTTTATTCAAAATCGTGTTATCGATCAATCGAGTTTTGCCGACATATGCGGCGAGAGCAATTAGGGTGGGGCGGTCATCAAGTCTATCAATCTTTTCCAACGTTTCTGCATCGGCGACTGTTACATAGTCCAGACGCGCGCGCGGTTCGGCTTCCACAGTCGAGCGGATCAAGTCAATCAGCCGATTGGCGTTGCGCTCGCCCTCCTTGTAAGCAATCTTTGCCTGCTTCAGTGCTTTATGAATCACTGTCGCTGAATTCTGTTCGTCAGGAGTCAGGTAAAGGTTGCGCGACGAAATTGCCAGTCCCGAATCCTCGCGGACGATCGGCAACACGACAATCTCAGTGTCGAAGGCGAGATCTTTCACGAGACGACGAATAACCAGCGCTTGTTGCGCGTCCTTTTGCCCGAAGAATGCGAAGTCAGGCCTGACGGTGTTCAGCAAAATCGTCACCACGGTTGCGACACCACGAAAATGGCCGGGCCGCGAAGCGCCTTCGAGTTGTTCAGACAGCCCTTCTACGCTTACGTAAGTAGAAAAGCCTTTCGGATAGATCTCTTCAACTGTCGGCGCAAAGATGTAATCGACGTTGTAGTCAGTCAGCAGCGCGGTGTCTTTCGTCAAGTCACGCGGATAATGCTCGAAGTCTTCACCTGGACCAAATTGCGTTGGATTCACAAAGACGGAAACGACAACTACGTCGCACATCCGCCTGGCTTCCCGCACCAAGCTGAGATGACCTTCATGGAGAGCACCCATCGTCGGAACCAGGCCTACAGTTTTATCCTGTTCACGGCGGATTTTGCGCGCGACGGAACTCATGCGCTGACGGCGGTTAATGATCTCCATAGTTTGAGGTTGGAATCAGGACTTCTCGGCCTTTGAGTTTCTCGATGGGCTCTCGATCTCCAGTTCCGCGGCAGTATCAGCGGGCAGAGCATACGATTCTGCTTCAGATGGGTAAGTGCCGTTTCTAACGTCGTCAGCATAGCCACTGACTGCATCGGTCATCACTTCACGCAGGTTTGCGTAAGGACGAACAAAGCGCGCCTGCTTGCTAAACGATAGACCAAGCATATCGTGCAGGACCAGGACCTGGATATCGCAGTCGACACCAGCGCCAATTCCGATCGTGGGAATGCTGATACTTTCAGTGATGATTTTAGCTATCTCACGCGGCACGACTTCCAGTACAACGGCGAACGCCCCGGCATCTTCCAACGCCTTTGCGTCGTCGATCAACTGCTGCGCAGCCTTTGCCGTTTTACCTTGCACGCGATAAGCGCCAAGTTGATTGATCGATTGCGGAGTCAAGCCGATGTGGCCCATCACACTAATCTCTTCATCCACCAGCCGCTTCACAAGCTGAACACGTTTATGGCCGCCTTCAAGCTTAACTGCTTCCGCGCCGCCCTCCTTCACGAGTGTTAAGGCATTTCTGACCGCATCGTCATCGCCTGTGTGAAAACTTCCGTAAGGCATGTCTGCAACCAACAGAGCACGTTGCACCGCTCGTCGCACCGCCTTCAAATGGATCAGTATCTCGTCGAGCGTGACGGGCACGGTGTTGCCGTATCCCAAAACCACGTTGCCGAGACTGTCGCCAACAAGAATGACGTCGATTCCAGCTTCGTCGACGATGCGGGCGGTCGGATAATCGTACGCTGTTAGACAGACGAGCCGTTCACCGCGTTGTTTACTGGATCGCAGAGACGGTGCACTGACCTTTTCCGGCCTTTCAGGCTTCAAATACGGCATTTTTCAGCTCTCTTTACACCACGATGTGTGGACAATTGAATTGCCAGTGAAACGAGGAGTTTGGAAATGTTGCCGGCACGATAACAAGTGGCTGGCATTATAGTATCCACAGATTACACAGATCAATCTGCGCGATTTGTGGATGGCCTCCAGCGGGTTACGGTTGAACGATCTTTAGTCTGGGACAATAGCTCACTGACGCGTTTTTCGAGCACCGGGTGAACAAGATTTGGAACCAACTCATTGAGGGGGACGAGCACAAAGCGCCGTAATGCCAAGCGTGGATGAGGAACAGTCAGAAACTCCGTATCCACTCGCTGGTCTTTGAAGATCAACAGGTCGAGGTCGATGGTACGCGGACCCATGCGCACGTCGCGTTTACGCCCCAGCGCGTATTCAATTCGCAACAGACGCGCGAGGATCTGATCAGGCGAGGGAAGCGTCGAGCCGCGCAGCTCGGCAACCATATTCAGAAAAGCGGGCTGGTTCTCGTATCCAACCGGCTCTGTTTCGTAAATACTCGAGAGTCGAATAACATCCAAACCGGCGTCGAGCATTCCACGCACGGCGAGTAATAGGTACCCGGCGCGATCGCCCAGATTGGAACCAAGTCCGACGTAAGCGTTTTGAATCATCAATGTCCCAACTTCTCACACTAATCTGGCTTAAGTGGCGTCTGTTGCGCAACTCGCTTCGTTCGTCAAAGGCCGTCGTCAACAAGATCGCGTCCATCCTGGGTATGCTGATCGCGCTTGTGTTGTCGCTCTTGTTAGCCCTTGGACTCGGCGTCGCCGCTTACGCGCTCAGTCGACCTAATGCCCTCAGCAATGCGCTTCGACACTCCGCGTCGCGCGATCTTGCGGCGACCGCATCTGCAGAGTTCATTTTCTTTTCCATTCTCAGTTTTGTGTATTTGATGTGGGCCACCGTGCCGTTAAGTATTGGAGGCACCAAGCAGTTTGATGCAGGCAGACTGCTGATGTATCCGATCACTCTGCGCAAGCTGTTTGCCGTCGACTTCATCAGTGAGTTAACAACACTGCATTCAGTATTCGCTGTACCCGCTGTGCTGGCACTGTGTATCGGAGCGGGACTTGGATCCGGCCATCTATCGACAACCCTGATCGTTGCGATCCCGGCAATCCTGTTCGGCGTCGCGTTGTCGAAGTGGCTTTCAACGACGATTGGCTCACTGGTTCGTCGTAAACGCGCGCGCGGTGAAACAATCGTAGCGCTTATCGGCGCCGTGGTGGGGTTGAGTGCTGCAATCGCGGGCCAGGTCGCGCCGATTCTTTTCAAGCACGCCGAATCATTTCGATCATTGCGCTGGACGCCTTCAGGAGCCGCGGCGTTTCTGTTAGTCGCCAACGCTGCGGAAGACCAACTTGCATATGCGCTTGCGTTTGTAACGCTGAGTGCTTACGCCGTCGTCTTGATAATTGCGACTTACTGGATCGCACGCCGCGCGGCTCTCGGTCTAGAGGGACGGAAGAAACGCCAAGCCTTAGTAGAGATAAATACGAGTTCGCAAGGTTACTCCGGTTGGCAGTTGCCGTTTTTGCCCGCTGATCTCTCCGCCGTCGTTGAGAAAGAACTCCGCTACGTGATGCGCAATGCCCAGGTCAGAATGATGGCGCTCATGCCTTTGATTTTGCTCGTCATTCGCGTCGTAAATTCTCAAAGAATGGGAACTGCCCCACACCCGGCTTCAAATGAATTCATGACCTACGGTTCAGGATTGCTCCTCATCGGCGGCGTGTTGTACGTGTTTCTTATTCTTGCCGGTCTGTCGTGCAATCTATTCGCTTTTGAAGAAGGCGGAATGCGCACGCTCATTCTTTCTCCAATCGATAGGCGCAAGATACTTCTGGGAAAGAACATCGTTGTTACTTTCGTTGCCCTGGTGTTCGCAACAATACTGCTGATTCTCAACACGGTTATCTTTCGGGACATTACGGCTGCTAACCTGCTGTTTCTCTCGTTGAGCTTCATTATCTTTGCGGCGATTAGCTCGATGCTCGGTAATTTGTTATCGATTCGCTTTCCCAAACGCATGCGCTTCGGCAAGCGTTTGAACGTATCGGGAGTCGCTGGGCTCCTCCTGATCCCGATGGTCATTTTGCTGGCAACGCCTCCTTTGCTGGCCACTCTCGCCGGTTACTTCACACGCAATCTCGTTTATGAATACGTGACGCTTGCACTCTTCGCAGTGCTCTCACTTGGCCTGTACTTTGTGGTTATCAACTTTCACGGACGTTCACTCGCTCGCCGTGAAATCGACATACTTGAAGCAGTGCGCGAGCCGTCGGATGAGTAAGCCATCCACAGATTACACCGAATAGTCTCGGTGCAATCTCTGGATAGCCTTTCGTTGTGTTACACTGCCTTGCGGTATTTAAACTTCAATCCAGCGATGCTTCCGAGCATCCGGGCGGGTTTAGAGCCCCGTCAATACACAAATGGCTCGTAGAAGATTTCGCAGCAACCAGCGCCACGAACCAAACACGGAGCGTTCCTTTCAGGAATACATCCTTTCCACTCCTGCACCGCAAACTTCCCGAACTGAATTACTCCGGCTCATACGCGGCGGTGAAGATACTTTTCTCGAGCTCAAAGTAAAACTCTCAAACACGGAAAAGATCGCTCAGGAGATCGTGGCCCTCGCAAATACAGGCGGCGGAGTGATTGTCTTCGGGGTTAACGATCAGTTGCGAGTCGAAGGCGTTGACGATCCCGAGAGGGTCCAGGACGATCTGGTAAGAATCTGTCGCGATGAGATCCAACCCCCACTCGTTCCATTCATCGATCGCATATCGCTCGACAACGGCCGCCGCATCGTCGCACTCGATATCGAAAGCAAGCGACGCCCGTATCGAACTCGTGACGGCCGTTTCTATCTTCGTATCGGAGCAGAGAAGCGTGAAGCATCCCGTGAAGAGATCTCGACGCTGCTTGATGAGGCCCGCCCGCTGCGCTACGAAGACGTGCCGGCACTAGGCTCAACAATCGAAGACATTGACGAAGCTCACCTGTGGAGCTACCTGCGCGGTTTTGAAGGCGGAGCATTCGAGGAAGCGACCGTAGTCGGTTATCCCACTGCTGAAGTACTCGAACGCGATCTACTACTGGCATCAACCGACGGTCAGGAAGTTGTTCCAACTGTTGCCGGATTGATGTTGTTTGGTAAGGACGAGCGAGTCGCGGAGTTGCTGCCGCGAGGATCGGTAACTGCCACGAGATTCTCCGGCGACTCTTTGCAGTCGACGATCGTCGAGCGGATCAAGCTGTCGGGAAGCTTACTGACGATTTACGAAGGACTGACGCGTTTTATTCGTCAGTATTGTGACTTGTCTGAAGTTCGTCCGAGAAGCTTTGCGTCTGATCTCGAGGAGTCACCGGTACCCGCGCGGTCCAGCTATCATAGCGGCGTCGTTGCCGAGGCGATCATCAACATGCTGTCACACAGGGACTTGGCGCTCAGGGATCTTCCCAGCCGGGTACACGTTTTTGATCACTCGTTGGAGTTTGTGAATTCGCGACGCAGTGCAGGCTTCTCGCCCGTGGCGCAAAAAGCCATTCGTTACGGAATGCCGGAACGTCTCAACCCTCGATTGTCGGCAGTGTTGACGAGTTCTGCTTACGGCTTAAAACGAACTCTGAACGGATTGCCGGACTTATTGCGTGAGGCAAAACGATTCTCAAGCCGCAAAGCGGAGATCGTTTCGTTCAACGATGAATTTCGTTTGAGGATTTACGGGAGTTAGTTTTTAGCCGCAGATTACGCAGATGAACGCACATTTGATCTGCGTTCATCTGCGTAATCTGCGGCTAAATCATGCCTACTTAGCGCCATTCGGCTTGGGTGAGTTGTAATACTTCCTGGCTTGGACCACGAATTCCTTATCGTCATACGTGCCGTCGCCATCAATGTCGACCTTCACTTCCAGCTTGTGCTGTTTGCCGTCGTGCACGTCGCCCGGATTAAAGGCGAGACTGTACTGACTGCGCAGTAGGGCGTTGATGCTGCCAAGTACCTTCGGCAACTCACCTTCAAACGTTACCGGAAAGTAAGCGCCGCCCGTTTCCTTCGCGAACGTTTGCAGCGTGTTGTCAGCTTGCAGCCAGCTCATTCTGCCTGGCATCCCTGTCAGAGTGTCCGTCGCCGGCAACTGATCGCCGTATATCTTTTTGAACAGATTGGCGGTGCCGATGATGTAAACCGGAACTCCGGAGTTCTGAAGCACTTTGCGCGCGTCGCCATAGTTGATCTTGCTGAACGTGTCGATGCCGGATGCGATCAGGATCACGGCACGGCGCCGTCCCTGAACAGATACCAGACCGGCGTAATCGGATTTGTCAGCTTTCCTTTCTTCAAGCACAACCGAGTCGGCCCGGCCGCCGACAAGCACAAACTTCAACGCGTCAAAAAGATTTGTTTCACGAAAAGCGGGATTGTTCCGCAGCAACAGACTAATCACCTGCTGAAGACGGCTCGGATCGTTAGTAAAGTCAGTCAACGGAGTCGGACGAATATCAAACGCGACCACAGATACGTAATCGTCAGGCGGCTTGATGAACTGCGATAAAAACATCGCGGTTGGTCGAATCACTTCATAAGTGCCAGGCTCGTAACCTCTACTTCCGTAGAGCCCAAAGATCTCTGACCACTTGCTGTATTCAACCACCATCGCCACCGTAATCGGCGCCTCGGGCGTAGAAAAGTTTGTAATCGTTTGTTGTGCGCCGTCCGCAAAGATTGCGAAGTTGGGTTTCTTGAGATTAGTGACAATCTGCCCGCTCTTCTTGTGATAAACGACTGCGTCGACGTTAACTATTTGCGTCGAGATGGTGACTTTTTCGATGTCCTGGGGTTTCGCCGGCGTGATGTCAGGTGGAAGCGGCTCCTGCTGGTCGCCCGGTTTCTGAGTTTCGCTGGGTCGTTTATTTTTCTTCTCGTTGGTGGTTGGCGGCTGCCGCCGGGACTGTGACCAGCCGGGGCTCACATTCAATCCAACCAGCAATAAGGAAAGGACAATACCAAAAAGCGGATATGATCGATTGAATCTCATAGTTCAACTCCCGAAGGACATAAGCGAGGAAGGTTAACGCCCACAACTGTGTAGGCATACCAGTCAGCAAATCCGTCTCCGAGGCTTTCCTTCGTGTGATGCGGGGGCGTCGGCGCGAGTTTACCACTACCGGCCGCTGGCTTCTGCTTCGATTACGATATCGTAATTTCCGGTATTATCCGTCAAATCGCCCTCATTGACACCCAGGAAGAGCACTCCATCGCGTTGCGCGACGAACTCACGTCGCGGTCCGATCAAGATGAAATCGTCATTATCGTCGCCAATTACAGCGATGAGTGCGCCGGTGGCTTCGTTGCGCATCAACTTGTCTGCATCCTGAATACTGGACAGCCCACCCGGCGTTGAAAAACGTCCTCGTCCCAGTGAAACACGCCCTGAGGCGCTGATGCGAAGCCTTTGACCCTTTCGCACCACGAGCCCGCTGTTTGTCCAGCCGTTGTTTGCGTTGTCGGCTCTGACGCCGACTTTGATAGTAAAGAAAGTCGGTGTTGAAGACGAAGCAGGTATAGTGCCTACCGATCTGTCTGTTGGCTCTGGCTGATTAACCGGACTCGATGGTCGTGACAAGGGCGGGTTGTTTCGTGCGGTCCCGTCATCGGTGGCGGTGGGAGCGCCGGAGGTCGAATCGAACTCGATCGACTCAACATCCTCGACATAAACGGTGGTCTGCCCGCGCCTTCCTCGTGCATTTCCACCGATCAAAATAGTGAACTGCTGGTCCTTGAATCCGATCACCTGGCCACGGATAACACTGCCGTCTTTCAGGCGAATCGTGTCGGCGAGTAGCGGAGTGGAGATTGAAACCAGGAGCAGGATGGAGAGCAGAAGTCGAAACGTTTTCTTCATGATACTTCTCCCTTTGGGGGCATTCCGTTGACGAGGTTTAACAAGACTCGAATGCTTTTGCAAGCGGGAGAGGCCGCGACAGTTGTCCGGGTTTCGGATGCGCGGGGGGCGGAAAAAGGTTGCGGCTTGCGCTGGTTGTCAGTGTTTTAGGGCAATCCCATAGACTACGTTCGACTCGACGGATCGTAGAGATGTGCGCCGAATAAAATCGAGGTTCTCGAGACGTACGCGTTCGCGATCCGCTGGGGTTAATTGATCCACAGTTCCGCGATAGCCTGAGCCCACAACCATGGCCCACCAATCCTCCGGAGAGTTCACGGGTTGAGATCCGGGTTCAGCGACGACTTCCACTTCCGGCAAGCCTGCTGCGACGAAGAGTGCGTGCACGGCGTCAACCTCGGAGATACGATCCCATGGATTAAAACCTTTGTAGAGGTCTGGTCTAACACTCCTGACAGAGTTCCAGAAGGTGGTGTTCGCTGGCTCAAAAAAATTCGGTCCCCAAGTCGTAATCGCTAATCTACCTCCAGTGCGGACCATGCGTTTGAGTTCGCGTAGCGCCGCTTGCATATCGGGTACGAAAAAGATTCCGAACACACATACGACAGTGTCGAAAGTGCCTTCGTCGAAGGGTAGTTTAGTCAGATCGCCGGATTTAAACTGGATGTTCTCGAGCCCGCGTTGTTTCGCTTTGGCTCGCGCCAGTTCGAGCAGGTTCTCGGCAAGGTCCACTCCCACCACGGATCCGCTCGGCCCAACGATCTCGGCCGCTGGGATCGCCGAAGCCCCACTTCCGCAACACACGTCGAGCACGCGCATTCCGGGAGTCAGTCGAAGGCGCTCAACAGTCCGCCGGCCATACCGCTCCCAAAAAGTATTGGCTGGATGGTCGTAGTGGTCAGCGGCGGCGTTGTAAGTAGTGGCGGCTCTCTGTTTGGCGTCTTCCAATGTGCTCATTTCGGAGGAACTTACTCTACCATGTGGAAGGCCGGCAGGGCTGCCCGACTTGGTGTACTAGCCGACGTAAATGGGCAGTGCAGAGTTTAAGCGGCTTGGACGGAAGTACTCTTGAGGGCGTCGGACCAGGAAAATACTTCTCACGCAAAGGCGCAAAGGCGGTAAGAAACCCCTTGGAAACGCGGTAGCGCTTTGCGCCTTTGCGTCTTTGCGTGAGAAATCTTCATTTGGCATGGTCGTTGCTCCTCCGGGCTGCAACGCGTCGCTGAGTCCTTCAGCGACCCCCGAGCGAGGAGTAATAGACCATGAAGCAGAACCTAATCCATGACCCATTTCGAAATCCCTTCCATAATCGGTTCCACGTCCCGGTACATTCGCGACTCGATGAGATGCAAGCCTATACCCACATGGTCTGGCTGAATTGCCCGGCGCAGTTCGAGCACGACAGAGAGAGCAAGCAGCACTCACGCAATTGGGCACCGACACTTGCCGGCGCGTTTGCGCTAGTGCTGCTCGTAGTCGTTTCCGCCGCTATTCTCTCTAATTGAGCGTGCTGGTCCGTTCTACTTTCAACTCTGAAGCACGTCGCTTTTCAATCGACGTTCGCATCTCTTGCGGTGTAGCAGACCGGCCGTGCACCCCGTAAATTTTCTCGACATCCAATCCCAACTGTTGCAGCTTCTCGCTAAAACTGATCGTTACGTCTTGCGCAATTGGAATCGTCCCATTGGCTACCGGATTTAGCATATCGGCTTGAAACAGAATCTTGTCCTTCGGCAGGTATGCTACAAGAATTTCCTTTGCATGAGGATTTGGTCCAATGTCATATAACTCAACAACGTGTTTGTCGTCCTGAAAAACGCGCTTCTTGTTTTCGATCGTTTCGATCGTCAACTTTTGAGTTGACGCAAGTTTGGGCAACAGCGACGACTCAATGGTCGCGGCTTTTTCGAGAGCCTTCTTTGTTTCGGCAGTCGTCACGATCGTTGCTCCCGCTGCAACGTACTCACGAAATCCACCCGCGTGATCGGAATGATGATGAGTCAGGACCAGATACTTGACCGGCTTGCCCGGCACAGTTTCCTTGATCTTCGTAAGCGCCTGGACTGAATTGCTTGCATAAAGGATCTGTTCCGGAGCTTCGACCACCAGCACATAATCGTTGAACGCCACGAATAGAACGTTGTGCGTCCCTCCTGCCAATCCCTGCAACACGTAAACATCATCCGCGATCTTGCTAACTGCCGGCGGTGGCGGCGTTGCCGGTGGCGCGGCGAGTTTCTCAAAACCGTCCGGCCCTTGAAATACACTGTCTGCCGGACGTGTGTTGATTTGCAGATCGGTATATTCCGCTTCCTGAACAACTCCGCCGGAGTTATACAGCACGCGCCCGCTGGGAAGTTTCAACTTACCGACCGTCCGATAGTTTGAATATGTTTGTGCTATCTCGGAGTCGCCGGTGAGCGGATCCGCGTAAAGATATCCATACCTGGTTAGCAAATTAGTCTGCGCATCAAACGAGAGAGTCAACTGTTGATTGTCCGGCCGAATAACGCTGATTACTTTTTGGCGCTTGCCCCCGATTTCGTCTTCGCCTAACCAACGAAGAGTTGCCGCGCGGTCCAATGCTTCGAGTAATACGAATGGAGGAAGGCGACGCATTTGTCCGCGAAAGTTGTTCACAGACGGATTAACTACCGGAGTGGCGGTCTTGGACCACATATCAAAGGTCTGGCCTTCTGTGCCTTTGATGACCGTTAGGTTCCAGTTGTTGAAACCCACATTGGCAGTTTTCAAATCGTCGAAGACGAATCCACGCTCAGTGTCGACGATGAGAGTTTCGTCCGAGCTTCCAACAGCGAACGGAGGTTCAGCGGATGGACTTTGAAAGCGCGCGTGAAGCTTGCCTTTCTCTTTGAGAGTGAAGTCTTTGATTGCGCGTAATGCTTCGACTCCACCATGGGCCTCGATAGCATCGTCGAGCACACGACGGGCTTGTTGATACGAACGCTGCGATGCGTTTGGCTGCTGCGCGATCACGGAAGTGAATGCTTGCAGCGTAATGAGAGTGACAATGAGAAACAGTTTTCTGTTCATAGTGGTGCTCCTCTTATCCAAAATCCGGTAGGCATTCCGATAATTTCGGAATGAAGGTGTGTATGGGGAGACTGCTGGTCTAATACTTAAAAAGGAGTGGAAAAGTTCTGTAGAGTTTGTGAGTGCAAAAATGTGGTAAGTGGTCCAAGATCGTGGTGATAACTTCTATTCCACAGACTGGCTTCAGCGACTCGAATTTTGCTGAAAGCAGGTTCGGTTGCTGCCTGCTGTTCAGTAGGATCAACTTTTTACAAACCTGATCGCGAGCGCGCTCGTTGAGAAAAATTGGAGAAAAATCTGTTAGCCCAAAGTAGTAATGTCACCTTTCCTCCAAAGTTGAAATGTCACCTTTTGTGGTACTGAAGTGGGAACTTCAGCACGAAAGGTACGGAGCAGGCGACTCTTCGACTTCACTGAAAACTCCATGCTTGCCAAAGAGCGTCGCGGTGAACTTTGTATCCTGCGCAGGTAGGTGACATTTCTACTTTGCGCATTTGGGTGACATTTCAACTTTGGGTTTACAAAATTGGAGAAAAATCTTGACTTCAACAGGGTCGGGCTATATCGTTGCGGGTCGTTTCTCTACGCATCAAAGCGGGCTGAATTCTCACGAGCCTCTGCTTCCCTGCACACTCGCTTAGTTCAGCCAGAGCCTTGCTATAGTTGTACGTCCAAACTCTTGCTGCCTTGAAGGACGGCCAAAAAGCACTCGCGTGGTTCAACGCCGTCAGTGATGACGTTACGTCCTGCGGCAGGATGGGTCGAAGCTTTGCTTCCCCTATTCAGTCATGCTTATCTTTCAACAAAGCACTCCACTTCCCATACAGAAAAGACTCAAAATAAATCGGGAAGCTACCTGGTATACATGGTCTCGCGACTTTCGCGACTTGTTTAAGTTCTGGAAAAAGGAAGTTGAGGGATCTGAAAAACCGCCCTCAATTCATCTCCGCGGAGGCAAGGAATACGACGACACCTACTCGCTCGAAATAGACTCATTATCCGACAAGAAACTCATGCAAGACCTCATGGTTTTTGCAAACGATCTTTATAACTCAGACATCTGCGACCAGTTAATGCTCTTCCGCGACATGATGGATGAGAATCTCTCCGGCCGTAGTCTGCATTTCCTGTTCGCTTTTTTGCGTGCTGCGCTAGTCTCTTGCTCCAACAACCCACTCTCGGCTTTGTGTCAGCCAATAAGCCGAACTCGAAAACAGGGGAAAGAGTTTCCGCTACACTCCGATCTCTACATCCCGGTGATTCTGTTCAATATCTTCGACGAAGTCGAAAACGATCGCAGTGGAGCATCAATCTTTTTGCCAGTATCGTCTGCTATTGAACTATTGAACCAGGCAAAGAAATTACCGCCTGAAATCAAACAAAAAATTATTCAGAATCTAACGCAAACGCATGACAATGATCGTTACGAGGAAAACTACGACCTTCTGCACGGCTGGGAAAATGCGTGGACGCAAGAGATAGAAAGGCGAATGAGACGGCAACAGTTGAGGATCAAAATGTATTCGGGGCAGGGATACATGATCCATGACCGTAAGTGGTTACATGGTCGCGAACGGATTAGCGGTAATTTATCCTACAAGCGACTTCACCGGCTCATCTTTAACACCAGACAAACACAGCAAATATACGAAGCACTTGTAAAGTAGCGATTCCGAACTTTACAGTACTAGTTGCCCGCGCAGTACAGTGACTGCGTTACCTCCGACCTTCACGGTGTCAATATCATTCCGCGGCCCGACCACTTCTACGGTCGCCCTGCCGGGCCGCTTCATCCAGTGACCTTGTTCCGCGATAAAGATGGGCTGCTCAATTAAGTTGTAATGCCAGAGGTAGGCAGCCATTCCGCCCGTGGCAGATCCGGTGAAACAATCCTCCGGAAGATCGGGCGGGACGCCTAGGTGCCGGGCAAAGGTCCGTCCCTCTTTCGTTGCGCCCTCGAGACAGAAGAGATGTGGGCTAAAAAAATCGGCCGCATCATGAAGTTTTTGATAAGCCTCGATATCCAGCCTGACCTTTCGTAATGCCTCTAAACTACGCAATGGAATCATTAGTTGCGGTGTGCCCGTACTTACAGTTTGAATTGGCACGCCCGGGAGCGCGTCTTCTTCAGCCACGCCGAAAATTCCGAGCACTTCGTCTGGCTGATACGTCCTTTTGAACTCCGGCTTTTTTTGTGACATGACAACCAGCGGAGGCTCATTTTGTCGAGCATGGATTGCGACCTCAATCTTGCCCGCCCGCAATCCCAAAGTGGTCATGGCATATCCATCAGGAAGTTTAATCCGGCCTAATTCAACTAATGCAGAGATGGTAGCGATCGTCGGATGACCAGCGAGGGGAATCTCTTCGGCAGGTGTGAAAAACCTGACATCAAAATCAGCAGTCGTCGAGGCGCACACAAATGCCGTTTCTGCCTGGTTTAGCTCCCGAGCAATCTTGAGCATTGTTTCTTCGTCCAGTTGATCCGCATCCAGGACGACCGCGCAACCGTTTCCTTGGAGCGGAACAGTCGTAAAGGCATCAACCAGCATTAAAGTGAAGATTGACATTGAATGCTCGTGTTTCTAACTGATCTTGAGGTAATGCTCCCAATTCGAAAGATGGCCCAGCGAATTCGGTGCGGTCAACTTGGTATATTTCTGCCTCGCCGCCTCAGTCAGCGGTCTAACGTTAATCTTGCTTTCCTCAAAATCCATGGTTAGTTCGGATGAGGTCAGGGGATCCGAGTCATCGGTGAACGATAACCTTCTGAAGGAGTGACGATCCCAGTCCTGAAGAGTGTCCGCCAAAGCCGTCAGATATGAAAGCGGGTTTTCATCCAATGAGATCAGGTACCTTTCTGATCCGCTGGAAGGGTCGGGATAAAAAGCCTGTTCAATACCCTCGCCCGTCCGCTTAGGAGTCGTGTCGAACTCTGCGCATTGTTCCCGACGGTAAAGAGAAGGCCAGATGTTATGTAATGCGATTGCCCCGGCAACGTGAGAGAACCTGATGAAGAATTGCTCTGCGTTAAGCTGGGCTTTGGCTTTCTGCTTACTGATGACCCTCCCCAGTTGTGGGTAGGCTAAGAGCGTTCCCTTAGTTTCCTCATTACGCAATCCGCTCAAATAGTGCCTTTGAATGTCAATGGATTTAAGAAGAATCAACGCGCTCATTATTCCATGGTCGTAAAACGGATCGCGCTGCTTCTCGAGAGTCCCGTCTTTTTTCTCTTCAAGAACCGGCATTGCACCGCACAGGTAGAAGTAGTTCTTGATTAGATTCGGCCCGATGTGGGCACACTTTATAAATTGTGACATCAGTGTGAAAGGATCATGGGAAGGATCTACGGTGAACAACTTTAGCAGTTCACCTTCTCCATTGATTTCTCCTGGGTACGGGTTGAGCTTGGCGCCAATATTCGCGGCTAATTCCTTTACCTCCTGCTCGTGCGCCGTTTGAGCTTCTTTCGCATCCAATCCCGGTTTATCAGACCGCTCAACCGTATGCAGGAAATAATCGTAAAGAAACTGTTCCCGAAACCCGTCTACGACTTGCCACGACTTTTCAATCAATTCAGTTTTTGTCCTGGTAGTGTTAGTAGATTTGTCCTTGAAAGGATCTACCTCAAACAGGTAACCGATGTCGTGGAACGTCGAGATTAGTTTCCACCTGAATAGAAATTCGCCTGCCAGCTCCTTGCGTGAGAATGGCATTTTATAGTTCTCGTATATCCTGGATATCTCGTCATCTACTTTGTCTCTGAAGGTCGCGCAGTTGTAGTAGATATAAGCTCCGAGAAGAAAGAGCAGCAGCTCGTGGTTGAGATGGTCTCGGTAATACTTGTAGAAAGCCCTATCTTGTTCCAGGACAGAGAGGTGTTCAATTAGCGGTTTGAAATTCAGGAAACCGTCCGTATCCCAGAGTCTCATGATGAGTCGATGAGACAATTTGCTGCGGGTTTCAGTCAGGGTTGCAGAGAGGCATCGTCTCAGGTCTTCGAGAATCTCAGCGCGTTCTTTGTCAAGCGCTTTAGGGGAGCGGTCGCCGGTAAACTCCTTGAGAAACTCCGAGTTCCCTTCTAATTTGGTGTAGAGCTGGCCGTTGACTCCGAGTAGTTCGAGTCCATTCACTCCACATTTTTCAAGTTGTCTACGAGCGCTCTCTCTGATCCTTTTCAGCGTATCAGCATCGTTTGCGCCCGGACTGAGAATCTGTTCCAGTAACCCGAGCTCGTTTAGTCGAGCCGTGAGGGAGATCAGTACGTTTGGGAAAATATCGTGAACATGGAACTCGAACAGTTTTTGAAAAGCGCCCAAAGCATTGATGGAGGCCTTTGTGTTTACGAGTCCCCCATCTTCACCCTGTTCGAATCGCTTTAGCAGGAATTGGTGAGCCTGGACAATGTGTTCGGATTCCGGGATTTGCATATCGTCAATATTCACGTAACAGGCGGCCAGCGCACGAACCGTGTAATAGACCTGGTACTCAACGTCGTTGACCTGACCATTATTGTCCCAGGCGCCGTTTTCACTTTGACGCTCCTTCAGCCGGTGAAAAACCTCATCCATGAGCCCATCAAGTTCAGCCAGAGCGCCATAGGATTCACGTTTTTCTTTCCACGTAACCAGAACCTGACCCGCATGCCACGCGAAGCGGCTGTGCCACTTTGGCTCTTTGGCGGTGAAGCTCTCTTCGATCATCGTTCCCAAGGCGCCAGCTAATTTGCCAACAAGCTTATCGGCCTCTACGCCAAGCCTTTTTTTCACGTCCGGATGCGAGAAGACCTCAATCGCCGCAGCGTAGAACCCTGGGCCAAACCAGGCTTCCTTGGTAATGTTTTGCACGAAGCCGTTGTCGCCAAACTGGTTCTTAAGCCAATTCAAACTCCTGCTCGAGTGGTCCTGGAATCTGGGCTTAAGTGTTGGGTCCCAATTTCGAACTTCCTCATCATCGAGCTCCGATTGCACCTCGAACAGCGCCAGAAGGATGTAGCAATCATCCCAAACATCCGTCCCCCAATACGAATGCGTGGGTTTTTGTCCATAACAATTAATGAGGAGTTTTACCGCGCGAAAAAGATTTCCCTGCTTGTCTGTTGGATCGTCTGAATTCCAGCGGGCTTTTAGGGATATGCCAAGCTTGTGAAGATGACGGACTGCATGAGCCGTGATGACATTCTGCAAATCATGCCCGTAGTACCACCACCCCGTAGTGTGTTGAGTCGAAAGAATGTAAGTCACCATGTGAAAAAAGTAGTCTTCCAGTTCCTGGAACTCTTTTCGTTTCCTATGACGCACATCATCGAGATGACGACGAATTCGGTCGTATGTGGGGCCGAAGGTAATACGCTTGAGATCCTGTAATTCTTGTCGCAGATCACTCATAAAGACACCTCCCTAGTTTGGACGGATAAGAGTTGGGATTTGGGAGCACACTGAGAGAAGTCCTCCCTGGGATTATGGCTGGCTGACCGGCGAGTTCAGAGACAATTCATGCCGGCGAAACCAGTTTGGAATTTGAGGAGACTACGCCCGGCCTTACATCAAGTCAATGCCTGGTTCGAGTAATATCGTCTCTGTTAATGATGAGGCGACTGACCACTTCATTTCACTGTTTTTTTATCCTGCCCAAGTCATGTCAACTCTGCCGCAGCGGCGCCATCGGTATTGGAATACCGTATGTAGTTGCCCCAACTCCTACGCCACCCTCGCAGGAATTCGGAGGTACTGTACAAACCCGCCTCGACGATGGACATTCTGCTGCCCAGAACATGTAGCCAAGCATTCCACTCGTCGTCCCGGCGCCGTTCGGTGACACTGTTTGCACATAAGCCCCGGTTGAGTTAGTCAGCGAAGTGCTGAAACTGGTGCATTCAGGAGCAACCCTTGTGCCCGTAACGATGTACAGTGCTCCCGTAAATTTAGCCGGCGCAAGCGGCAAAATCGGAGGATTGAACTGCGCCTTACCGTCTACATGCTCCTGCCAATTGGATTGCGCGTCTGCCGCACTATTAAATTGTTTGCTGGTAACCATCGCATTGGCGTAGTCCAACACGGGCACGTTTGTGTTCAGCCAATCAGCAGTTGCCTTGCGGGCCAATGCGATTAACCAACGATCGCCTGCAGCGAGGTCGATAGTTAATCGTGCTGCATGATTGTTTCCGGAGGCGTCGTAGGGCAGAACCGAACGGTAAGCGTTGATGAACGCCTGTAACGCGGGCAGATTCGGGTTCGTGTTTTCTTCATAGTCGATTTCAATGCCGACACCCATTCGTTGGGCCACCTCGGCTGCATTCAACCCAAGTTGCGAAGGGTTAGTTGCGAGAGCCTGATTCCAGGCATCCACATAAGTGATTCCTCCGATAGACAACTGGACGCGAACGCCGCGGCTTTTGAAGTAATCAACCACTGCCTGATTCATTCCGATGGGTACGCCTTGTGAAGTGGCAGCATCGGTTGTCTTGTTCAGTAGTTTCAAGGGCTGAACAAAGCTCAAAACCACCAGGTTCACGGACGGCGTGCCATCACCGCGATCTATCAGCCAGCGATTGCGATTATTGAAGTCGGTCATGTTACGAACGCTGGCCCAGGAACAAAAGTCACTTCCACAATGCCATGCTCCATAAACCGATATGTTGGTAGCAGCGGCAACGGGCTTCGGCTTTGCAGAAAGTCCACCGAAGAGTGCAGCAAGTATGAGAAGACTCAGCACCAGGATTTGTTTTCGCATTCCAGTTCCTCCGTCGAAGTTTGAGATCGCATGAACCTTGGAGGCGTAAGCCGTCAAAGGTTCAGCTCACGTAACGACTGGGCGATTGCGGGAGTCAGGGAATGGCCGAATCTTAGGACATATCAAGCGAATGATCAAAGTTTTCAGGTTGGGGGCGCCGCGTTCACGTTCCATTTGGTGACTGTGAGCTATTCCGGGTTACTGTCGATACCAGCCGTCGCTAAGCTGATTGCGCACCGCCAAAGCTGGATCAATGCGGAAATCACGAACTCCCGTCAAGACACCCGCTTCTCCTCGCGCAAGGCTCACGATGTTTGAAAACGTAGCCAATCCGCGGCTGCGGTTAATGTCATCAGGACTGAGACGGGGATCGCCCTCGAAGTAATAAGAATCAACCCAGTGGTCGGGAAGATTTGGCGGTTCCAAGTGCACATGGATGTGCATCGGCGGCGCTGGGTTCACATCTGCATAATGCGCGGGCTTGATTGTGCTGAATGAATACTTACCCTGAGCATTCGACCACAGCGTTCCGTGCAAGCGCGCCTGCCGCGGATTATTGACAGGCCGGCTGTAATACCCCGTTGCGTCTGTGTGGTAGAGGAAGATTCTCACGTTTGGTACGGCCTTGCTATTTACGTCATAGATAGTCCCACGTAAGAGAATGCGCGTGCCCTGCTCCTCGGGCGCTACGACGTCGATTCGGGACGGCCGCTCGGACATGAGAGCGTTCGCGGCGGATCTGGATTGCGAACAAGACAGCCCAACCGGCAATGCACTCAAAGTGATAGCAAAAGCCGACGCGCTCTTGATAAAAGATCTGCGATCCTCGACGGCAGTTACTTTTTGACCCATGATCACTTCTCCCAAGCGAAAAGCTTTTCTAGTTAGACTTACGAGCTTCCGATTTTCTTCCAAGAATGTGGTGACGTCCGAACTTTCATTTAGACAATTCGGTAATCTAAAAAGAGGCCTCCATCCCGCCTCTCTTGGTTACAATTGAACATCGCGTCATTACCCTACTACATTCGAGTATGCGAGCGAGTTGTCGGCGGGCAGCACGGTTGTCTCCTGATTCCTCTTAAATCCACAGATTACACGGATTTTGATCTGTGTAATATGTGGTCGTGAGAGCAAGAACTCAACTACGCGATGGTCCCTCTGTGCGTTTTACTTTTGTTTGCCTTGTGTTAGTTTTTCTCGCGGCGGTTATCCTCTTCTTGTGAAGTTGCCAACGCGATTCTAATCGAGTCGGGCAGGTGAACCGCCATCTCTCACTTTCACTATTCCTGGGACACCGTCAGAAAACATATTCCCTTAAGGAGACAACACCGATGTTTAGTAAAAATCGTAATGACTATCAGCCTATTTATCTCCGTCTTTCCATGGTCCATCTTTTCGTTCTCATCTGTCTGTTGGCAGTGCCTGATCGATTACAAGCTCAGTGGACCACCAACGGCAACAATATAAACAATACGAATAGTGGAAACGTTGGTGTTAATACCACGAGCCCGACGGCGCGTCTTCACGTGAATGAGCCAGCAGGAAACGGCGTTAGCGCACGCATAACTATCCAGGATGCAGACAGCTCGGCCGGATTCAATGTCGTCTCATACAACAGGAGTTGGAGTCTCGTGTCTGATAACAGCCCTGCTGACGGATTCTCAATCACGAGCGCGGGGGGTGCAAACTTCTTCATAGGTAATACCGGCAACGTTGGAATCGGAACCAGTTCGCCTGCAAGTAAACTACACGTCAGTGGAGACGTTACGGTGAGTGGGAACATCGCGGCTAAGTATCAAGATGTGGCGGAATGGGTTGAAACCTCGCAGCAGCTCGCAGCGGGTACAGTAGTTGTTCTCGATTCGTCCAACTCCAATCAAGTAATCGCTTCAACCCAAAATTACGACACGCGAGTAGCAGGCGTGATTTCAGGTCGTCCGGGAATTACGCTTGGCGAAGAAGGTAAGGGCCGTGTTCTGGTGGCAACGACTGGCCGTGTGAAAGTGAAAGTCGATGCGAGTAATGCCGCCATCAACATTGGAGATCTGCTTGTAACCGGCGACAGAGAAGGATTCGCGATGAAGTCAGTGCCAGTGGAGATCGGTGGAGTGCGCATTCATCGTCCTGGAACGTTGATCGGCAAAGCTCTCGAACCGCTGGCCCGCGGCACTGGTGAGATTCTTGTCCTCTTGAGCCTACAATAACGACCATCAAGTCTTAAGCGAGAGATGGCTTGCACACAGGCGGACAGGATTACAGGATTGACATGATTTATCTTGCAAATCCTGTCAATCCTGAAATCCTGTCAACAACCTGACTTACCTGTCTTCGCCGTAATCGCATTCGAGAACGCCGAATTGCCTGCCTGTAGCTTGAATCTTTGGCTGGGAGGCAGGGACTCGAACCCCGATAGCCAGATCCAGAGTCTGGAGTCCTACCATTGGACGACCTCCCAGCAAGAGGAATCTGAATTTACGTATCGAGGCTCCGCTTGTCAACTTAACGCCCCGCACAATCACTTATGCCGAGTCGTCAACACCGTTAACCCTAAACTTACCTGCCGCCGCCAACTCTTTCGCCTCCTCAGGACGATATTCCCAATGCCACGATTCGTTGGACACTGTTCGGACAAAGCCATGACTCGGCGCGTTTCGCTTGAGCCACTCGTAAATCTTGTCAGAGCCGTCAAACACATTGTGCCGAGTGTTGAGATCGAACGCTTGCCCGTGCTGGTGGTTTGAGGCGCCGGGCCGCGCGGCGAGGTTGCCCTGGCCGGTTTCGAAAAGCCGTCGCAGATCGGCCTGTCGCTGAAACGTGCGAAACGCGCTGTTTATTGAGAGTTGAATGTTCTCCTGGTCGGCGGCGTCTTTCAGTTTCATGTAGGCATCGAGACTGTCGACCGTGATCTGTTCCATCTCGCCGCCAAAGCCAACAATATTCACCAGCAGTTTTGGACCAATATATTCACCTCTGCGCCAACAGGCATTCGGCCCTTTTTTGTCGGTCCATTCATCGGAGAAGTAGAATTCGCAGCACCCCTCTTTCAAATTTGAAGCTAAGGTCCATCCGATCTCTTCGCCGATCTTCATATCGTCCCCCACGATCTCGATCTTGCTGACTTTCACATGCTTGCCGTCGGGCGAAGTTTCAGTAACAGCAACAAACGACTTGACGGGGATCGTAGTCCCTTTCGACGCAAAGCTGGGTGGTCCTTCGCGTATGAATGCCTTCGTATCGACGCAAGTCATGTTTGTGCCGCGCGGCAACAAATCCCATTTAGCCGGCGCCAAACCGGCAGTTTCGTTCTTGAACCCGCCTTCCAAATTCATGGCACTGGTCCAGCCGAAAACTTGCTCCGTGTCAGTTGCCGCAGCGAGCACGTAAGTGTGCCTGCTGGAATCCGCTTTAACATCCAGCACCCGCACTTCGGTTCGTTGCGGAATCGTTTTCACGTCTCCGACATTCTTTCCCGGTGGCAGCTCTTCGCCGGTCTTGTATTTCTGTTCCCTGAATTGTTCATCACGGAGAATGGATTTGCTCGATTCGACGACAAATACTTTCCCAACATAGCTCGTAAAGTTCATGGCTAATCCTCCCGTCAGGTATGAAACGTTTGAACTGAAGCGCTCATTATATATGGCGAAACCCCGCCAAGACGTTTTGTGCAACCGTGAAAAAGTAATGCTTGTACTAGAGTGCGTTCAAGATGCAAAATGGAGAGGTTCTAGCGGCATAGACGGCACACCTAACGAACAAAAGACAATTGCCTTTGATCTTCTTTTTCCGAACCCCATTACGGAGAGTCGATGACTGAACACGAGAAAGACGAGCAGCTTGCCCAATACCGGCTAAAACTCGAGGAGACTGCTGCCCTTGTGGCCCGTATTCGTCACGAGATTAATAACCCCCTTACCGGTGTGTTGGGCCAGGCCCAACTCTTATTGCGGGAAGACTTGAGTGAGCGATCGCGAAAACGAGTCCAGACGATTGAAGAGCTGGCGCTGCGGTTGAGAGACGTGGTGGCCCAGTTGCGTGAAGTGCAAAAGCCAGGCAGTGATGGCGAGGCGTCGTAAAAGCCGTTAACCACTAAGACTGTTGTGCCCTCGTGGTTCTTATTTTTATCCCACAACGCGCTTTACTGATTCCTTCAACATCAGTCGGCGGCTGCTGATCGTCGCCATGTGAAATGGCACCACACATCCGCAGCGGTCGCAATCGGCGTTATCGCCCATCATGCATTTCCCCTTTTGCTCGCCGGTTGGACCAAACGCAAACGCCTTCAAGCGAAACTCACAATTGTCGGTCACCTTTTTTGAGTTTTTCGATCTCATCAACTCGAGTGTGGAGTCGAGCATGTTGATGTATCCCGGATATTTTTTCTTCAGCGAGAGAATCTGATCTATCAACCGATCGCGTTCGGGCCAGTCGAGCCACAGCGCTTCGTCGAGTCCGGTCACAGGTGTGAAGAAGTCGAAGATGATCCCCCCACGCGCGATCGGGCCCCACTCCTTAACCAAGTCTTCAACGCAGTCTTTAGTGATGCTGGTAAGCACGCATGAGATCTGGATGTTCAACTCCGGGTGGTTGATTACGTTCTGCTTTATCTTTTGGTAGATGCCGGGCGCACGCATGCGCGCAAAGGCTTCTTCAGTGCCGTCGATTGAGATGACCCAGGTGCAGTTCGGCCAATCCGGCAGCTCCATCGTTCCATTGGTCACGATGGTGTTGTGTTTGAAGTACTTCCTGCCGACGTCGATCAATTGCTTTCGCACCATCGGTTCGCCACCAACCCACGTGCACAGCATCATCGGATGACCGGCGGCCTTCATTGCTTCGAGCTTTTCCAACCACTTCTCGATCGAGAGTTCCTTTTCGTTGTCGTGATTTTCCGCGAAGAAGTAGCAGTGTTCACAACGCAGGTTGCACCGGTTGGTGACGTCAATCGAGCCGACGGCAAACTTCGGGAGACCAAAGACAAATAGTTTGGTGACGTCTCGGAGTTTGTTGAGCTTGCGTCGTACGTTCATGAAACTTTAAAACCATCCACAGATTACACAGACTAATTTCAGTGTAATCTGTGGATGGCTTTGGTGATTAAACGGAAACGGTTTCCTCGTCTTCGACAAGATACGGAGTGGTCGACGGCGACGGCTCGGCATCTTCAGCCAGTACGGCCTGGATGACCGGCAGGCTAAGAGAATGTTTCGTAGTCGTCAACGGAACAGGCTTACCGGCTGCATAAACCTTATGCCGCCCATGCTCTTCGTACCATTCAGCGAGATTGGCGGTCTTGTGCATGTTCTCGATGATTTGGCGCCAGCCAACGCCGGTGTTGTAAGCGCAGAAGGAAATCTCGCCTTCCTGAGTGCCATAAGGAATCACGCACATCTCAGTGCGGCGGAAGTCGTAATTGAAAAGGTCCTGGAACCACATGCCTTCGACACACAGAACACGCCACATATCGCTGCTCGCGACATCCTTCTGGGCCATTCGATCATTGCGATCAGAATTCGAATTCGTCGACGAAGGCTTGAACAGGTTGATGATCTGCGAAATCGGAAATCCTTCCGGCGCGCGTTCGGCGTCGAAGTTTCGCATGATCGCCATGCCGAGCTGCGCGTAGGAAAGTTTACGGCCGCGCGCGGTGTCAGTAATCACCGCTACGTCTTTCATGAACTGTTCGTAATTGAAGAACTCAAACAAGGATTTGAATTCTCCAGTTTGTTTGTTCACGACCAGCAACGTAAAGATGCCGCAGTTTGGATGGCAGTTACACGACGACCAGCCCCAGGGCGCATCGGCGCCTTGCAGCATGTCCATTACGCTGGTGAAGGCGGAGTAAGAAGAGAGCGGGAACCAGTCGCGCAGCGGTTGAATGCTTCCACCCAGTTGACTCTTGAGATCGTGAGTCATGCCGGCGAGTGTGTAGCGCCACTTCTTGCGCAGCTCATCGGAGATATCTTCGTCGCGGCCAGTAAAAGAAACTGGTTGAAACGCGATCGTTTGAACTTTGTCGATGTTCTTCGCGGCAAATTCGACGATTTGACCGATACCATCGTTGTTTAAATTATTGACGATGGTCACGACCAACGTAACTTTAATTCCCGCAGCCGCGAGGTTCTCGATTGCACGCAACTTGACGTCGAATAGATTACCAACGCCGCGATGCTTGTTCTTCTCTTCGCTGACACCGTCAAACTGGAGATAGACGCCGTGTTGTCCGGCAGCTTTGGCAGCTTTGCAAAACTCGAGGTCTTCGGCGAAGCGAATGCCGTTCGTCGCCGCCAGAATCCGATAGAAACCGATCTTCTTTGCGTAAGCGACAGCTTCGAGGTAGTACGGTGAAAGCGTTGGCTCGCCGCCGGAGAAGAGAATGATCACCTGCCGGCGTGGTTTGAACGAAACGGCGCGATCGAGAATAGCTTTCGTGTCTTCGAAGGTCGGCTCGTGAACATAACCAACCTGATTCGCATCCATGAAGCACGGGTTGCACATCATGTTGCAACGGTTAGTCAGGTCAACAGTCAACACTGCCCCGCGTCCAAACTTAATATTCGAAGTTCCGTGACGATGCACGTCTTTATCTTCGGCGGCGCGGAAGTCTCGACCAAAAAAGAGTGACTCGATCCGTTCAAGAAACGCAGGGTCAGTCGACATCACATCTTCGAATTGTCCGTGCTTCGGGCAATCCTTTCGCATTACGACCTGACCATTGTCTTCAAGGATCTGTGCTTTGATTTCGCCGGGGTGCTCGTGCATCAACATCTCGAGCGGCACTTCACCGGAAATCACGGCGTTACGAACTTCTTTTACGCAGGTTGGACAAAGACTATCGGTCTCCCGCGGGAAACCAAGTGGCGGCGCAGTGCGCTCATAGGACTTGAGC
>JBKPJS010000273.1:0-1894 GCA_046730815.1 Acidobacteriota bacterium | reverse complement strand
CACGATCTGTTTGAAATTGAACTCGCGCGCTCGTTCCTTTCTCACTTGCGCTACTTCACGGCGCAACAGACGAGTTTCAATCGCATTTCGCAGGGTAACGCGGAGCTCTTCGAGGTTAATGGGCTTGGCGATGAAATCGTATGCTCCGCCGCGCAAGGCTGAAATCGTGTTATCGATCTGAACATTCCCTGTGATCATGATCACGATCGCGTCGGGATGTTCGCGTTTGATGTCACGCAAGACATCGAGTCCGGAACCATCGGGAAGATCTATGTCGAGTAAGACTGCGGCGGGCAATTCTGCCTGGAACTGTCGGAGTGCTTCTGCCACCGAGCTTGCTTCAACTGGAGCGAAGCCCCAACTCTGCAAAGCTTCTCGAAGCGTCCAGCGAATAGCCTGGTCATCATCGACTACGAGTATTTGTTCGTTTGTGTTCTTAGGGGACATCCATCTCCGTCGGTTTCAGCTTGAGGTGCGCGTTTGATTTTACACAGGATTACATGATTGAGAAAATTTATCTCGTGAATCATGCAAATCATGTAATCCTGTCTAAGTAAACTCCCGCGAGACACCCGCCGTAAAGGTGAGGAGTTTTTCTCATCAGGTGCGAAAGCTTACTCACAAACCACTGGTGATCTTCACCAAATACCCTCTAATCCCGGTGGCATGTTCTTTGCGCTTCCAGCGGCGGGATAGTTAATGAGGACCGAAGAAGGAGGTTTACCGCCATGACAACGGATGAGCGCGATGTTCTCGAACTCCTCAAAGATGAGTTGGACTTCATTGAGAAGGGAGGATATGGACGATCCGTCCGTACACCGTGGCAAAGCAAATCTACCTTTCAGGATTCTCTGTCTTGTATTAACTATGGTTACCCAAATCGCACTCACTCGTGTAACGAGTGCCATCTGCTCGATTTTGTCAGCCCGGAGAACCGGACGCAGGATGTTCCCTGCCACTTCATTCCTTTAAATACTGATGGGGACACCATCGAGGATTTGGAGCTGCAGGACGACCAGGCAAAGCTCGAGCGAGAAGTAAGCGGATGGCTTCGTGCGAAGATCAAAGCGATCGAGGCGGAGCGAGCCAAACATGCGACTGTTTGAAAACATAAGCCGCGAAGAGGCACATAAAGCACAGAATGAGGTTGAAGCGCTGCTCAATCTCATTCTGTGCTTTTTTGTGGCTTCTGCTTAGATCTAGCGTTGAGCCGGCGCCGGTGTCTTGAACACCGGCGACTCAGGCACATTCAGAAACACCTGGATCGACGCGGCTGCACGAAGCTTGTCTACAAATGCCCGTTCCGCAAGACGCAGCTCAGTTTGTTGCAGGTAATTGATGATCGAGTCTTTTGTTTGCACGAAGTCTCCGCTGATGCGGTCCTTGTTCTGCTCGAAAAACACACGGGCCTGTTCTTCGGTAACTGGTTTTGGCTTTACTTCAGCGTCCAGCAGCCCGTTCGTTGTTATGTTTCGCTTCTGTGCTTCCTGTGTGAGCAGTGTGTCGTTAATGCTGAGGTCCAGCTCGTTCTTTCGCAGTTGATAGACCTGCTCCTGCACGTCAAATATAAGCGCCTGAAGCGAGTCCTCGACGTCGCCCGCTGTGATGTTTTCGCCGTTAATAATTGCAAGCACCTGAGCTCGTTCCGACTCGTTGCGGACGGGCGTCGCCTGCGGCACTTTAATGATCGTATTGCTGGCGGCACGAAGTCCGACCGCAAAATTACTGGCTTCAGAGCGCTGTCGCTCCTCCGTGAGATATTGAACGATTTCGTCTTTTACGGAGTCGAACTCACCGGTAATGCGAGCCTTATTTTGATCGTAAAAAGCTCGCACTTCCACTGGAGTAGGCGCTTTTACTTTGGTGACGACCTCCTTTTCGAGCAGCTTAGTTG
>JBKPJS010000272.1:0-14670 GCA_046730815.1 Acidobacteriota bacterium | reverse complement strand
CGCCGTTCGATGCCATTTTCCCAAACAGTGAAATCGGTTTCGCGCATGCCTCCGATCGCGCGTCCATTGCGATCAGTAACGCTGGCGTTGAACCGCATCAATTGCGGCGCGACCGTGCTCACAATCTTTCCCGGCGGAGTGCGTCTCTGCAATTCAGGTTCTTTTTCCGGAGGCGGCAGGGTCTTCGCGTAGTCGCCAAACATCTTTGGCGAGACTTTGCGAATAGCCTCGACCAGTTGACTGTCACCACTGCGAACAATCGCGCGCGCGGCTTCGGTCAGTGGACGCTCACGCAAGTCGCTCGGCGCCATTTCCGGATCGATGTTTAAGAGCACGACGCCGCGTTGTGTGCGAAAGTCGAGCGCGACAAGCTCTTCCTTCGGTGCATCTTTTTCGCCGAGGCGGCCGGAGAGCTTGAACACGCCGCCCGCCTTTTCCTGAATCTTTGGCAGCTCGACGTCGCTCATATAACGCGGCCTGCTTGCCTCCCAAACGAAGTTGAACTTGAGCGCTTCGAGCGGCACGTCGGCGTGAATCGTGCCGGTATCGGTTTTCACCACGGCCGACTCAACGCTGCCGATTACGTCAACAGCCCCGGCTTGACCTTCGACCGACACCTTGGAACGCGTTGGAATAGTTACGACGAGATCGATTCGGTTCTTCTCACCTCGCGGGCGCACGTCGATTACGAGGTCGCTGCCTTTGGCTTCGATTTTAACGTCTTCAGGTTCGATCGCGTCTCCGGCGGATCTCGCCTCTACAGTCACCTTTTTCTGTTGCTCTTCAGACGCCACCACGCTCACGCGTCCGTCAAGGTTTTTGACGGAAAGCGAAACTTTTTCCGGGGCTTCGAGTTCTTTTTTGAAGCCCTGGGCGAGTGCTGCTGAGCAGAGGGCCAGGAGTAATAAGATGAGTGTTACAAATTTACTGAACAACATTGCCGAGCGATCTTGCCCGCATGGGCGCTGGTGGTCAAGCCATCCACAGATTACACAGAGTTGATCTGTGTAATCTGTGGATGGATCTATTCGTCTGTATGGTAGCGTATACGCTATTATGTCCGACTGTGGCACAGTCAGAACCCACCCGCGACCCCAGGCTTTTCATTCACAACCTAGTCAAGCGAGATCCGCTTGCGGGACTCGCCGAGGACGTACGGAAAGGTTTGTCTGCCCGACCGAAGCGGTTCTTGCCAAAATATTTTTACGACGAGCTGGGCTCGCAGCTCTTCGAAGCCATCTGTCTCCTGCCGGAATACTATCTCACGCGCGCTGAGAACGAGATTCTCAAGCGTTATTCGGATGAGATTGCCCGCTCACTTGACGGGCAGATAACGCTGGTCGAGATGGGGAGCGGCAGCGCATCTAAAACGCGGCTCATTATCGAAGCTCTGCTGCGACGCCAACCGGAGCTGTTGTTTATACCGGTCGACATCTCCGCAACGGCGCTCGAAAGCAGCTCGCGTATTCTGCTTCAATCGTATCCGAAGCTTAAAATCGAAGCGTATGCAGCGGATTACTTTGCGGGCCTGGCCGAACTCGAAAAAAAACCGCGTGGCCGGACTTTGTCGCTCTTTCTCGGATCAAACATCAGCAATTTCGATCGCGACGAAGCGCTCCGTTTTCTGCGAGCGCTGCGCAGCGGGCTTCACAAGGGCGATGCCCTTTTGCTCGGCGTCGATCTGAAAAAAGACTCCACGATCCTGGAAGCGGCTTACAACGACGCGCTTGGCGTGACTTCTGCCTTCAACTTAAACGTGCTCGCGAGAATCAACCGCGAGCTTGGCGGCACTTTCGATCTGCGTAAGTTCAGGCACCGGGCTTTCTACAATGAAGCCGCAGGACGCATAGAGATCTACATCGAGAGTCTGTTTAACCAGCAGGTGCGGATCGAGAAACTCGATCTCGAAGTCGAGTTCGCTGCCGGTGAGTTGATTCACACGGAAAACTCTTACAAGTACGACATGGCCGGTATCGCGCAACTGGCAGCCTCCACAGCTTTCGAACTCTCACACACGTGGACAGACTCACAGGAACGGTTCAGCAGCAACTTGTTGCTCGCCAATTGATTCAGCAGATGAATGAAACGGCCGATAACTCCCTGGTCAAGTTTCACAATGTCAGCTTCTCGCTACCCGGCACCCAAATAATTTCGGATCTGAACCTCACGGTTGAACAAGGTGAGACACTCGTTTTGTTAGGCGAGTCAGGTTGCGGCAAGACAACGACCCTGAAACTCGTCAATCGTTTGCTGGCTCCATCGACGGGCGAGGTCTTCGTCGAGGGAAAACCTACAATTGCCTGGGATCCGATTGTATTACGACGACGCATCGGTTACGTGATTCAGGAAGGCGGCCTGTTTCCACACTTCACCATCGGGCGAAACGTCGGTCTTGTTCCCGCGCTTTCAGGTTGGGACCAGACGCGTACGCGTGAACGTGTGCGCGAGTTGTTAACTCTCGTAGGCCTCGATCCTGATCGCTTTGCTGAACGATACCCGCGGGAACTTTCGGGCGGTCAACGCCAGCGCGTCGGCGTGGCGCGCGCACTCGCGGCAGATCCGCCACTGCTTTTGCTTGACGAACCTTTCGGAGCGCTCGATCCGCTCACGCGCGCGAGTTTGCAGCGCGAATTCGCGGACCTGACGAAGCGTTTGGGCAAGACTGCGATCCTCGTCACTCACGACGTGCGCGAAGCGTTGATTCTCGCGCGCCGCATCGGGCTGATGCATAAAGGACGTCTTGTCTTACTCGAAACACCGGAACAGTTTCTTGCTTCCGACAACCCGCAGGCACGCGCCTATATCGAGACGCTCGAGCTCAGCGGAGGCCATCAGTGAGCTTCTGGCAGTTTCTCCAGCTTAACTGGTCCGAGCTGTTGTTGCTGGTCAGGCAGCACATCGTGCTCGTATTTATCGCCATTCTCACGGCAGTGATTATTGGTGTCCCGACGGGGATAGCCTTAACGCGCTATCGCGCCTTGCGCGGGCCAGTGCTGGGTCTCGCAAACGTGATGCAGACGATTCCCAGCCTGGCGCTGTTTGGCTTTCTGATTCCACTTCCGTTTATTGGTGGAATCGGATCGCGCACGGCGCTGGTGGCGCTCGTGCTCTATTCGCTCTTGCCAATCATTCGTAACACCGTCACGGGAATACTCGGCGTTGAGCCAAGCGTCAGGGAAGCCGCGGTCGCGATGGGTATGACCGATGGACAAGTCTTGCGACAAGTCGAACTTCCACTCGCGATGGGTGTGATCGTCACCGGCATCCGTGTAGCGACGGTGATTGCAGTCGGTGTTACGACAATTGCTGCGGCCGTGGGTGCAGGGGGCTTAGGCGTTTACATTTTTCGTGGCTTGCGGCAGTACGACAACAACTTGTTACTGGCGGGCGCACTGTCCGCAGCACTGCTCGCGTTGGCAGCGGATTTCTTTTTGGGCCTGGTAGAGCGCCGTTTCAGTTTCGAGTCGAAGCGAAGTAGCTCCGCAGCACGAAAACTGATTTTGGCAGCCGCAGTCTTGCTCGTGCTTGTCGGAGGCCTCGCGCTTTGGCGCAGCGGCGCTAGTCCGGGGGCATCCGGTCACGACCGAGTCGTTATCGGATCGAAAGATTTCACTGAATCAGCGTTACTGGCCGAGATCGTCGCGCAGATGCTCGAAGCGCGCGGAGTCGCGGTTGAGCGACGCTTTGAATTGGGCGGCAATCTGCCGCACGAAGCGATGGTCAGCGGCACTCTCGACCTCTATCCCGAATACACCGGAACATGTTTCACGGCCATACTCCATCATGCGCCCATCAGCGATCCACGAGCTGTTTATGAACAGGTGAAACAGGAATATGCGGACAAGTTCAAAGTGGAGGTCAGCCAGCCACTCGGCTTCGAAAATACGTTCGCGATTCTCGTGCGTGGTGAAGACGCCCGGCGGTTGAACCTTAAAACCATCTCGGACGTTGCGCCCCACGCACAGCGATGGCGAGCAGGATTCGGCCAGGATTTCATGTCGCGTGCTGATGGTTATCCAGGGTTCTCAAAGGCGTACGGATTGAAGTTCGCGGAAGTCCGCGAGATGGATCTATCGCTGACTTACATTGCACTCTCGTCAAGGCAGGTTGATCTGATCGCCGGTAATTCCACTGAGGGCCGCGTTGCGATGCTCGAGCTGGTGCAGCTCATGGACGATCGTCACTACTTTCCTCCATATGAGGCTGTTTACCTTGTGCGGCAAGATTCTTTAGCGCGCGTTCCGGCGCTGAAGGAAGTCTTGCTGAAATTGGCAAATGGAATTTCGACCGAAGACATGCGCCGGCTGAATTACGAGATAGATGGAAACAAGCGCGATCCGAAGGAAGTTGTGAAGGTGTGGATTGGCAGCAAAAGGTTGTAAATCCACAGATTACACAAGGCTGTGTAATCTGTGGATGCACTATTCAATTGTCAACAAAGGCCCTGGGCAGCCTCTGATCGAGCAGCAACCTTAATTGTGCCCTACCTCCTCAGGTGTTATCCGGAGGATCAATGTTTTTGGCATCGGCTGGTGGATCCAGGTTGATGTCCTCCTCGGGCGTGTCGGGGTTAGTGTTATCTGGTGGGTCGATAGGATCGAGAGGTTGTTCTGGGTTTGACATGTCTGATCTCCTTGCAATTATTGGGAGTTGAGCCAAGTGGATCAACTTTGTTATCGGTAAAAAACCTGAATATCAGGCCGTGAAGCATATTGCTTGAAGGCGTCGGCGCCCCATTGTTGTTCAAGTTTGGAGCGAACATTCTGAGCATTTCTCATCTGTTCCTCCGCCTTCGTCGGATCGCCCAACTGTTGGCTAGCGCGTGAGGCAATATGCCACGCCCGCCATTGCGATTCCAATTGTTCGCCTCGTGCGAATCTTTCCTGGGCTTGAGTCGCCAATGTTAATGCAGTTTTGGGGTCGTTTCCTTTTAGTGCCGTTTCAGCTCCGGCGAGTAGCGCGCGTGAATGCAACCCAAAGTCGCCTGCATTTGATGCCACCTTTATCGCCTCTTCACAGAGTTTTTGCGCTTCCTTTCCCGCACCCGAAGCAGCTTTTATCAAAGCCAAAACGTATTGCGCCTGAATCGCCACATCCGATTTAACGCCACCTGTCTTAATAGCTGCGTTGGCTGCCGCTGTAGCCTGCGCCAACTCGTTTTTACTAAGACTCATCTCAGCATTGATCAGATGAAGCTCAGGGACCAACTGGAGGAAAGCGTCACCCTTGGACGCGTTTGTAATGCCGAAGACTTCATCGAGTAGCGCTCGTGCTTCGTCATAGCGTCCAAGCCGCGCCAGAATCTTTGCCTGATTAGCCTTACTAAATGCGATGCGAAACTTGTTTTTATCGGACTCATAAAGCTTAAGAGCATTGCCATACTGGTCCAACGCTGCCGGAAGCTTCTCCTGGTCCAACATTAACGCAGCAATCTCGAGATAAGCGTCTGCGAGTGCAGGCTGGCTGTTGCTCTGCTTTGCGAGCTCGAATTTCTGATTCAGAGCTTGCTGTGCGGCAGCATAGTTGCCAATGCGACGATATCCACGACCTATTTGACTCAAACAAATACCCGCAAGGCGCGGATAGTTTTCCTGCTGGAAAAACTGCAGGGCCTGCTGCACCATTTGCAGGCCGTCGTCAATCCGCAGAGTTTGGATGTACAAACCGCCGAGATTGGCCAAGCCTCTGTTTTCACGCAAGCGTCCTTTGTTCGCTCGGGCAAACTGAATGGCCTGGTTGAAATAATGCTCGGCCTTTTCATAGTCGCCCTTGGCCGAAAATGCGTTGCCGAGTTCCAGTAGACTGCCGGCAGTAAGATTCTCCAGTTGTTTCTGCTGACCAATGTCCACAGCCTGTTGTGCATAATTTTCAGCTTCTGGGATCAGACCGCGTCTGGACGCCAGATTGCTCAACTCAATCAACGCCGTAATCTGTTGCGCTTCGTTACCGATAGCTCGCGCAGCATCGAGCGACTGCTGAAATTGCGCCTTGGCTTCGTCGTACTTGCCGTTGTCTCTAAACAGTATTCCTCTCTGCCGAAGCACTTCGTTCAGGCCTTCGTTATTGCTAGCCGCGCGGTACAATCGTTCCGCCTCCGCAAACATGGCAGTCGCATTCTTCGCGTCGGTCTTGCGGTTATAGACAATGCCGGCGCGGAGGTAGGCAGTGGCATATTGACCACCGTTCAACTCGATGGCCTTCAGGTAGTTTTCCAGTGCTTTATCGGGGTTGCCGTCGTTCTCATAGGCGTAGCCGAGATCGACATAAACCGTGCTTTCACCGGGGGTGAGTTGTGCGAGTTCGGTGTAAGACTTAACCGCATCTCCAAACCGGCGTGTGACCGTTGCAGTGATGGCGTCCAGATAGAGAGCGTCGCGCGGTGAAACCGTGGAGCGGTCGCCGGTAATACTTGTGACGGCCAGCAATTCGTCTTTGGCTCGATCGGTATAGTCGAGCTCAGTCCAGGCCTGCGCCATGCGTGCACGCGCCAAGGCGAATCTACCATCAAGCTCGATCGCCTGTGACAGCGCCTTGCTGGCCTGATAGTACGCGCCGTTACGAAGATTCTCAGTTCCTCGTTCATACCAACCGAGCGCGGCGGCGGATGGTTGATAGTAAGTGCGTGGCCAAAAGTGGATGATGGCCCAGATAACAAGTCCTGCGACGATGAAGGCCGGAATTACCCCAATCAGCGAAAAGCGCTGGCGCCGGAGTGACATCGTGAGAGTTGCGAAGGCGTTTGTCGCTCGCTGGTATCCGTCCGTCGGTTTTGTTGACTTACTCGCGACCGGCACGCCATTGCCGCTCAACGTTGCCGCTGCCGTTTTCAAATCCTTCAAAAGCTCGCCCGCGGTTTGATAACGCGCGTCGAGCTTTTTCTCGAGCGCTTTCAAGGTAACGCGGTCCAGCGCAGGCGGGACGTGCGGGTTTATCTTCGACGGCGGCGGTGGCGTGACGTGGATGATCTGCGCGCCGATTTCCAGCACGCTGCCGCCTGAAAAAGCAGACTGTCCCGTCAGACATTCATAGAGCAACGCTCCAAGCGCGAACAGGTCGCTGCGCCCGTCGATCTGTTTTCCGGTGGCTTGTTCCGGCGAAAGATAGAGAGGCGTGCCGACGATTACGTCGCTGCGGGTTTGAGTTGCATAAATTGTTTTCGCATCAAGATCGACGCCGCTTGTCGGAGGTTCAAATAGATGCTTGACCAGGCCAAAGTCGAGTACTTTGACGTGGCCGCGTTCGCTGATGAGAACGTTCGAAGGCTTTATGTCGCGATGGACGATGCCCTGTTCATGTGCTTCTCCGAGTGCATCGGCAATCGACGACACGATTTCAACCGATCGCCGCAGAGTCAAACCCTCTTCCAGCAGTTCGCTCAACGACTTACCCTTCACAAACTCCATCACGATAAACGGCTGGTCTTCCGCTGTTTCGCCGTAGTCGTGGACCATCGCGATGTTGGGATGGTTCAGGGCTGAAACGGCACGAGCCTCACGAATGAAGCGTGCGCGATAGTGGCGATCGGTGGAGGTGAGAAACTTGATCGCAACGCGTCGTGCGAGATGAAGATCCTCGGCGAGATAGACCGCGCCCATGCCGCCTTCACCGAGTTTTTCGATAATTCGATAATGGGAAACCGTTTGGCCGATCATTGCGGGTTCGAGGAACGTCGGAACGTGCTCTGGGCAGCGAGTGCTACGGTGAACGCATTGTGCGCCAACGAATATGTAAATTCAAGGAAGAATAGACAGGATTTCAAGATGTACAGGATCACAGGATAGATCCTGTTAATCCTGCAAATCCTGTAATCCTGTCTAAAGTGTGGTTTCGCGGATCTTTTTCTCCTGAGCTTCGCGAAACTCGTGCAGCTTTTTGCGCAGCGGTGGCCGGCTGTTGGCCAGAATCGCCACGGCAAATAGAGCCGCGTTGACTGCTCCCGGCTTGCCGATGGCGAGCGTTCCGACGGGGATTCCGCCCGGCATTTGCACCGTTGCCAACAAGGAATCAAGGCCGTTGAGGGCGTCGCTGCGCATCGGCACGCCCAGGACCGGTAACGTCGTATGGGCGGCGAGCACGCCCGCGAGATGCGCAGCGCCCCCCGCAGCCGCAATTAAAACTTCGAGCCCGCGCGATTCCGCCGTCGAGCCAAACTCCGCCGCCAACGACGGTGAACGATGCGCCGAGATCACGCGGCATTCGTGATTGATTCCAAACTGCGAAAGCGTCTCGTCTGCGTATCGCATCGTTTCCCAGTCAGACTGGCTACCCATAATGACTGCTACGAGCGTGTTATTACCGTTTTTGGATGATTTTTTATTTGCCTGCTTCTTCACCATGCTACTCTCCCTGGTCCAACGAGAACCCACGCTCCCCGTCGAAAGTGTAAAGCCCTTCGGTCTTGATGAAGTCGTATCCTGCGCCGGCAATGCGACCCAGGAGCGACACAATTTGCGAATGCGCAACCTTGTTGCCGTCGGATTCAGACAGGAAACGGCAGCGCCAGTGGTCCGAACAGAAGGTTTCCGTGTGACCGCCGGGCCAGACTTTCACTCCGCGATTGCTGATCATCGTCAGCTTTACGCCCTCGCCATTGACTCTGCTGAGCGTGTCGCCGAGATCGTTTGCCGATCCTTTCGTCCAGTCGAGAAACACGTCAACGCCGACGAGTTCTTTCTGCGCTAACTTACCCTGCTCGGCGGCAGCACTGGGGTGAGTTTCGACAGACTTCTTATATTTCCTCGCCTTGAGGATCTGCGGCGTCTGGCCTAATCGCTCAGTCACAGCTTCCGCAAACTCTTTTGTGCCGACCTTCTGTTTGCTGACCTTCTCGTCGTAGATGTCGTAAGTGTGTATGCCGTCTTCGATCGTACGCAACCACGCGTTATGAACGCGCTCGGCATGCTCGGTCAGTCCGACGTGGACCAGCATCATCACCGCTCCGAGCAGAAGGCCCGACGGGTTTGCGAGATTTTGCCCCGCCCGCCGCGGCGCCGAACCATGAATTGCCTCAAACATGGAAACGTGTTCGCCGATGTTGGCGGAGCCCGCCAATCCGACTGAACCCGCTATCTGTGCGGCCACGTCGGAAAGAACGTCGCCGTATAGATTTGGCATCACGAGGACGTCGAAAGCTTCCGGCGTGTCAGCCAGTTTTGCTGCGCCAATGTCGACAATCCAATGCTCGTTTTCAATGTCCGGATACTCGGCGGCTATTTCGTCGAACACTTTATGAAACAGGCCGTCAGTCCGTTTCATGATGTTGTCTTTAGTGAAGCAGGTAATTTTCTTGCGGTTGTTGCGGCGAGCATACTCAAAAGCGTAACGAACAATCTTTTCCGATCCCGGACGGGAGATCAGTTTCAGACACTGAACGACCTGGTGCGTTTGCTGGTGCTCGATACCGGCGTAAAGATCCTCTTCATTCTCGCGCACAATCACCACGTCCATCCCTGGATGTTTGGTTTCAACGAAGGGATGGTATGAGACGCACGGCCGCACGTTCGCGTACAAGCCGAGAACTTTCCGAACAGTCACATTTAAACTCTTAAAACCACCACCCTGTGGAGTTGTGATCGGAGCTTTAAGAAAGACCTTGGTTCGTCGTAACGACTCCCACGAGCTCGGCTCGATGCCTGAAGGGTAGCCGGCGCGAAAAATCTTTTCGCCGATATCGATTGTTTCAATTTCCAGCGGCGCCTCCGCAGCTTCGAGGATACGAAGCGTCGCCGCCATGATTTCCGGGCCGATGCCGTCGCCATTGGCCACAGTGATAGGGATACGTTGCGACATTTCCAAACCTTTCGCGGGATTCTTTTTTCTACAGATTACACTGATTCTACTGAATCTGTGTAATCTGTGGATTAAACGTCAAAATTGTCCTTGACGCGTTTCCAAAAGCTCCTGCATACTTTTGCCTACCAGATACCTGCTCTCGCGCGTCAATGGTGATTGCGCCTGTCCGTGATCGTAAAGCGACGAGGTTCGGCTGATAGAGAGTGAGGCAGTTGTCAACTAGTTAGAAGCCGCTCTCGAGATTTAGAGCACCGGGTGCGTCGCAGCTCGCCGAAAGTATCGGTAGTCCCCCCCGAACTGGATCAGCGAATTCCAGCAAGCCCGCGCTTCCCTTCAGATTAAGGATTGTTAGAATGGCTACAAAACTATACGTCGGAAATCTCTCGTTTCGTACTACAAGCGAGGAACTGCGCGAGGCTTTCGCGTCAGTAGGCACAGTGGAATCAGCTTCGGTGATTGAGGATCGAGAAACAGGACGATCACGCGGCTTTGCTTTTGTGGAAATGGCAACCCCTGAAGAGGCAGCAGCAGCTATCGAGGCTTTCAATGGCAAGGATTTTGGCGGACGCAATTTGACCGTCAATGAAGCCAAGCCAAGGACTGACCGCGGGGGCGGCGGTCGAGGCGGTTATGGTGGTGGACGTGGCGGCGGCGGTCGTGGCGGTTACGGTGGTGGTGGTGGCGGCCGTGATCGCGACAACGATCGTTTCGAACGCGAACCACGCTGGTAATTTTCCGCAACCCAATTCCAATCGGGTGTTTTTGTAGGGGCGGCCCTCCGTGGCCGCCCCGTCTTTCTGTAACCGGAACACGGGCGGCCACGGAGGGCCGCCCCTACAATTAGTTTCTCGCTTGCGGAATGATCTTTAGAGTTAGCTTCTCACTCCCTCTCATCACTTCAACGACATACTCCTGACCGGCTTTCATCTCACCCAGCGCAAACGTGTAGTCGTAAACGTTTTTAACGTCGCGATTGCCGATCTTGACGACACGATCTCCCGCCTTAAGTCCTGCTCTTGCCGCCGGCGAATCATCGCGCACACCATCGAGTAATAGACCGTCAGTGCTGTCAGCGTAGTTTGGGATCGTCCCTAAATAAACGCGAAAACCTCCGGTTCGCGGCGTCGCATCACTTCGAGCGGTCGTATACGTCAGGCGCTTGTCAGCGCCATCGACATCTCTAACTATCCGCGCTACCAAACTCAGAATGCGCGCCTCGTCGTTGTAGTTGATCTTGTCAAACGTGTCTGAGGGTTTGTGATAGTCGTTGTGAGTTCCGGTCCAGAAGAAGAGCACCGGAATCTGCTTTCCATAAAACGAGTTGTGATCACTTGGACCATAGCCATCTTCGTTCAGAGTAAGTTCGAAGGTACTCGCGGGATCTACAGTCATGATCGGCCTGCCATTCGCCGAAACAACTATGGGCATTCCTTTCGGAACGGACGCGCCTGAATTCGCCGTTACCTTCATGCCCTCCGCGGCATTTGCCTGCCCGATAATCTCGCGCCACTCTTTCGCCGTCCCCACGCCGCCGATAACTAACTTCCGGTCTTTCATCCGGCCAATCATGTCCATGTTGATCATGGCGACAGTATTAGCGAGCGGCATCAGAGGATGGTTGACGTAGTAACTCGAACCGAGCAGGCCCTCTTCTTCACCCCCGAACGCGATAAAGACGAGCGTGCGCTTCAGTTTGTGACGTTGTGCGCTGAAGAGGCGCGCCAACTCGAGCATGCCGGCTGTTCCGGAGGCATTATCGTCGGCGCCGTGATGTATTTCGCCGGAACGTGGCGCAAGGCTGCCTTCACCGCCACGGCCAAGATGATCGTAGTGTGCCCCGATGACGATGTTCTCGTTCTTGAGAACCGGATCTGAGCCTTCAAGCACGCCGATGACGTTGTAGGCAGGAACTTCGTTACGCACGATATCGGTTGAGAGTGTGACTTCCCCCTTCAATACCCTGTTGTTCTTTGCGGTCGTGGATTGTTCGATTTGTTCGAGCGAAGTATTGGAAAGTCCGAGAAGTTTATCCGCCGCTTGGCGGGAAATCACGACAACCGGAATTCCCGCGTCGCCGCCCGTGTTGTCGTAGTTGAGTTTTGTTAATCGATCGTTCGTGAAAGTTATGTCCCGCGCGACGAGAACCAACGCCTTGGCTCCGGCGTTCCGGGCCGCGATCGCCTTCCAGGGCACGCCGTCGAAGCGAGCGAACTGACCATGTGGATTTTCCCCGTCCGGAGTGCCTTGAAGCGCGATCGCAATCTTTCCCGTAACGTTTAGACCCGAGTAGTCGTCGTAGTTCAATTCAGCAGCGGTGATGCCAAAACCGGCGAAGACGACATCGCCTTCGACTTTGGCGCTGCTTGAGAATCCAAGCGGTAACCAGTCGACACTTGGTTGCAGCGAAGTGTCGTTCGTGCGCGGATAAGGTCCAAAAGTGAAGATGTTTCCCTTACCGAGTTCTACTCCTGCGACGTAGGGAAACGTTTGCCGGTAACGCGCTGCTGCTGAGGCATTGCGATATACCGGACGCAGACCCAGCTTTGAGAACTCACCAGCGATATAACGCGCCGCCTCATTTGCTCCGGCAGTACCGGTACGCCGGCCCTCCAGGGCATCGGAGGCGAGGTAGCTGACGTGTTGCTGCAACCGCGCCGCTGACGGCTCAAGCTCGGCTTGTTGCGCGCCAACCGCGAACGTCGCCAGTAGAAGTGCACCGACGGTAAAAATAAATCTCTTGCTCTTCATAATGCTCTCTTTGTGTCTTTTGTGCCTTTTGGTGGCTAATCAACCCAATCCGAAATAAACACGTTTGTCTCGCCGGGAGTTTTTGCATTCCGGTTTGACGCAAAGACGAGCTTCTTGCCATCCGGCGAGAACATCGGAAACCCGTCAAACGTTTCGTTAAAAGTAATGCGCTCCAAACCTGTGCCGTCAACATTGATCTTGTAGAGATCGAAATTCCTTCCACGCGGATCATCCATGTTCGAAGCGAAGATTATTCGCTTACCATCAGGAAAGAAGTATGGTCCAAAGTTAGCTTTACCGTTGCTCGTCACCTGGTGCTTATTTGAGCCGTCGGCGTTCATCACCCAGATCTCGAGCGTCGTCGGTCGAATCAAGTTTTGTTTCAGCAGCTCGAGGTAGTCGGCCTTCTGCTGTTCAGTTTCAGGATGATTGGCGCGATAAACGATTTGCTTGCCGTCGTAGGACCAGAATGGACCACCGTCGTATCCGAGCTCGTTAGTCAACCGGTGTACGTTCTTGCCGTTCGCGTCCATCGTGTAGATGTCGAGATCGCCGTCACGCATCGAGGTAAAGACGAGTTTCTTGCCGTCAAGCGTGATCGTTGTTTCCGCATCGTAGCCGGGCGTGTTGGTCAGTTGTTTCAGGTCGGAACCGTCAGGTTTCGCAGTGAAGATGTCAAAGGACGGATAAACAGCCCAAACATATCCTTTCGAAAAGTCAGGCCGGGGCGGGCACTGTTTATCGCCGAGATGTGTTGACGAATAAAGGATCCGTTTAGCGCCTGGGAAGAAGTAGGAGCAGGTCGTACGTCCCTCGCCGTTAGAGATCATCTTCACGTCCGAGCCGTCGACAGTCATTGTGTAGATCTGATCGCAGCCACGTCCATCGCGCGTCGATTGAAAGATGAGTTGCTTGCCGTCAGAGGAGAAGTAAGCCTCAGCATTCTCACCGCCGAAGGTTAATTGTTTGAGATTGCGGAGATGTTTTTCAGCAGGCAGAGAAAGTTGGTTGGCGGGCAAGGTGAAAAGTAAGACCCCGAGGATCAACAGAACTAGTCTCGATAGGTTCATACGGCTCTTTTAGACAGGATTACAGGATTCGCAAGATTTACAGGATGCCGGCGGCGCACGATCATGATGATTAATGCGGAGAGTCCAACCACAATGCTGATCAACTGCGAGGTCGAAAGGCCGGTCAAACTCGTCAATCCGAGAATGTCGCCGCGGGGATCGTCGCGCACGAATTCGATGGCAAAGCGAATGATTGAGTAGAGCAACGCGTAAGCAAGAATAACCTGGCCGCTGAAGCGTTTGTGCTTGTGCAGCCAGAGTAGGAACAGAAACACGAGGAGCATTGCGAAGGATTCGTAGAGCTGCGTCGGATGAAGATAAGTATCGGTCGGCACGCCGGTTATTTCGTGGCCTAACTCGGTAAACTTCACACCCCAGGGAAGCGTGGTCGGCTTGCCCCAACAACATCCGGCGGCAAAGCAGCCCTGGCGTCCGAAGAAATTGCCGATGGCGATTCCGGGCGCGCAGGCATCTGCCGTTTTCCACCACGGCAGTTGATAACGTTTCATCAGCAGATAGCCGGCGAGCACCGCACCGAGAAGTCCGCCGTAAAAGACACCACCGGAACGCAGGAAGTCTAAAGAGAGAAGCTCAAGAGGATGATCGCGATACTCGGGCTCGGTAAAGAGCATCAGTACTTTCGAGCCGACAAGCGCCGCCAGCAACATCCAAAGGCTGAGGTCGTAGATTCTCTCTCGCGGCAGCCCATCGCGCGTTCCGAGCTTAACCGTGATCAGGATCGCGCAGAGAAATGCGACGGCGAGAAAGACGCCGTAAGTGTTGATGGGGAAACTGCCGATGCGAAAGAGTTCAGGATACATGTTTCTAAGTCAGCCGCAGATTTACGCAGATGAACGCCGATCAGCGTTTATCTGCGTAGATCTGCGGCTAAAAACCAGATCGAAAGCCAGCAGCAACGCGCCGACCGTAATGCTCGCGTCGGCGATGTTGAACGTGGGCCAGTGATAGTTTCCGGCGTGCAACACGATGAAATCGATAACATAACCGAGACGAGCGCGATCGGTTAGATTACCTAAAATCCCCGCGAGCAACAGCGCAC
>JBKPJS010000271.1:0-11530 GCA_046730815.1 Acidobacteriota bacterium | reverse complement strand
AACTGTGCCGCCGATAAAGCAGCCACGCTCCGTCGGATCAGGTGGATAAAGCAAGCCCTCCTGGTCCACTGCACGTTGCAAGTCAGATAAGACTACTCCGGCTTGGACGACGGCGTGCCCACCGCCCTGTTCATGAACAATACTTTTGATGTGGTTCAGTTTGTCTGTCGCCAGAACGATCCCGCCAAACGCAACGCGCCCGCCGACCGTACCCGTGCCCGCGCCCGAAACTGTCACCGGCACCCGATCCCGATTTGCGGCAGCAAGGATCTCAGACACCTCTTCAACCGTTTCCGGCAACGCAACCCGATCTGCGTGTCCCTCACGAATGAAGCTCGCGTCTGACAAAAAAGACTGGATCTCGTCCGGACTCGACTTTATTTGCATACAGGATCACAGGATTTTCAGGATTGACAGGATATCTTGTAAATCCTGAAAATCCTGTAATCCTGTTTCACATGACCTGGAGCTCGCGCTCGCGAAGCACCTTGATACGATCTCGGAGCTCAGCCGCCCGCTCAAACTCAAAACGCTTCGCCGCACCGCGCATCTCCAGCTCCAATCGTTCAATCGTCGCTTCGATATTTGCCGGTGAGTAGTCTTCAATCTCATCCACGTCCGTCGGAACTTTGAAATAGTCCGCCTCCGACACCGTAATCAACGTCGCCTCAATCGGCTTCACTATCGTTTGCGGCGTGATCCCGTTCTCACGATTGAAAACTTCCTGAATCGCGCGCCGCCGTTCCGTCTCATCGATCGCGCGCTTCATCGAATCAGTAACTCGATCGGCATAAAGGATCGCCTTGCCGCGAGCATTGCGCGCCGCGCGTCCGATCGTCTGTATCAACGATTGCTCCGAACGCAGAAAGCCTTCCTTGTCGGCGTCGAGAATCGCCACCAACGAGACTTCCGGCAAATCGAGCCCTTCACGCAAAAGGTTGATCCCCACGAGAACGTCAAACTCGCCGCGTCGCAGGTCGCGCAGGATCTTAATTCGCTCCAGAGTCTCGATATCCGAGTGCAAGTAGCGAACACGAACTCCCACTTCGGTGAAATACTCGGTCAAATCTTCAGCCATGCGCTTCGTCAACGTCGTGACCAGCACACGCTCGTGGCGCTCGGCACGTTGCCGGCATTCCTCGAGCAGATGATCGATCTGCCCCTTCACCGGATGCACTTCTACTTCCGGATCCATCAACCCAGTCGGCCGGATGATCTGCTCGACTACTTCGCCACTCGACTTCGTCAGTTCATAAGGCCCCGGCGTTGCCGACACATAGATCGTCTGCCCGATGCGTGACTCAAACTCGTGAAAGTTGAGCGGCCGGTTGTCCAACGCCGACGGCAAACGAAATCCATATTCCACGAGGGTGCGTTTGCGCGACTGGTCGCCTTCAAACATGCCGCGCACCTGCGGGATCGACTGGTGCGACTCATCGATAATCATCAATGTGTCGCGAGGCACGTAATCGAGCAGCGTCGGCGGCGGCTCACCCGGTTTTTTCCCGGTCAAATGACGGGAATAGTTTTCAATGCCGCGACAGAAACCCATCTCCTTAATCATTTCCAGATCAAACATCGTGCGCTGGTGCAGGCGCTGCGCTTCGACCAGCTTGCCTTCGGCGATCAACTTCGGCTCCCACCACTCGAGCTCCTCGCGAATAGTTTTAATAGCCCGCTTGATCGTAGGCCGCGACATCACGTAGTGCGTCTTTGGATAAATCGGCACGCGCGACGTGTGCTTCTCGATTACTTCGCCAAGCAGCGGATCGATCGTGGCAATCGAGTCGATCTCGTCGCCCCACAACTCGATGCGATACGCCTGGTCCTGATAACTCGGATAAATCTCGACGACGTCGCCACGCACGCGAAACGTGCCGCGTTGAAAGTTGATGTCTGAACGTTCGTATTGCAGCTCAACCAAACGCTGCAACAGAACGTCGCGCGACATGCGGCCGCCGGGCTCGACAAAGAACAGCAGACCGTAATACGCGTCTGGATCGCCGAGTCCGTAAATGCACGAAACACTGGCGACCACGATCACGTCGCGACGCTCGAACAGCGCACGCGTCGCCGACATCCGCAAGCGATCGATCTCTTCGTTGACGATCGCCTCTTTCTCGATGTAGACGTCGGCGGCGGGAACGTACGCCTCGGGTTGATAGTAATCGTAGTAAGAGACGAAGTACTCTACCGCGTTTTCCGGGAAGAGAGAGCGAAACTCCTGAAAGAGCTGGGCTGCGAGTGTTTTGTTATGCGCGAGCACAAGGGTTGAACGCTGCGTGCGCTCGATGACGCTGGCGATCGTGAACGTTTTGCCGCTGCCGGTGATACCCAACAGCACCTGGTCTTTCGCGCCGTCGTTGAGACCACGCACGAGCGCATCGATTGCGGTGGGCTGATCACCCTTGGGCTGGTATTCCGAATGAAGTTTGAAACGCATGACAGGATTACAAGATTGCACAAGATTTACATGTACATCTTGTGAAATCCTGCAAATCCTGTCAAAAAGGCTTGATTGATTCGGCGGCGGCGGAACGTAGCTCTGGTGCGAGCGCGGTATTGGTTGCAATCCGTTGCAGCGTTGCAGCGACTTCAGGTTCGCCGCTCGACGCGAGCAGTCGAATTACAGCAAGACTTAGGTCGAGACTGGGGTGTTTCTCAATCACCGTACTCAGCGGCTCAACGATTCCCGCCTTCGCCACGAGAAACAACAACGAAAACGCACCGTAGCAGCTTTCGTGATTCTCAGCCATCAAGTCGTCGATGGCCTCGTAAAGCAAACCGGAATCTGCCAGCGCGCTTCCGATCCTGCGGCGCTCCTCCGGCGATCCGTCACGCAAGGCGTTGTTCACGAACATCGCAGCCTGATCCGGATCCAGCTCGTAAAGATCACGAACCGCTTTCTGTCTCACTTCGGCGGATGGGTCGTCCAGCAATTCTGCAATTTGTTCAAAGGGAGTGTGCGTGAGCTGCAGTTGGCCCAACGTCTGTCTCTCACTCCGGCGTTGCGCCAACTCTTGCGCCGCGCGTCGCAACGTGGCGATGTCATTGCTCCATCGCTCATCTTCGCTGCGTCGGGCCGGCGATTTCTTTTGCTTCACGTTAGACTTTCATGCGCCGCGAGCGAAAGCGGCGCATTCGGAGCGGAGAACTCCGGCTCGCTATCAGTTACCACAATCTCAGCATCCTTTGGAGCCGCAGATTGCAACAACTGAAACTTCGTGAGGACGAGACGACTAACCGAGAAGCCCAGACTGTTATCCAACACGCAGAGTTGCTCGGCGACAACGCGTTGCGACACCCTTTCGAGCGCGGCTTCCAATTCTCGACCCGCGGTCAAGACATCGTCGGCGATTATCATCTCGAAATCCTGACCACCGCTGACCCGGCGCCGCGAGTGGTTCTGCAACAACACACCAGCCTCCTTGTGAATTCGTCCGGTAGCGACGATGACGAGGTGCGAAGCCTCAGTGTCAATCTCGAGATCGATGGCCCAACGAGCAAATGCCGGAGTTAAATCTCCGTCACGGGTCACCATCAAAAACGATTCGCCGCAGATGTTCGCCATGAGTTGTCCGTAACCGTTTCCTTCTGCCGGGCCGAGGGCGATCTCCCGTTCAGGCACACCCATCTCGCGCAGCAGAAAATGAAGCCGGCTAACCAGCCACGATCCATCCTCCAACAACGACGACGCCAACTGCGTCGGCGCGATCACTTCCTCAACGTTTTCGTCCGCCACCGGCGCGCCACACTCGCTGCACGTCGCATCGCTGACCGTCACGACTGCGAGCGCGTGCGGATTTGGCAAGCGAAACAGCGCGTGTCCAGTCTTTCGACAACTGATCTGCACTTCACGCTCGACCAGGCCGGCATCCTCGAGCCGCTGAATCGGCACGTGTCCAGCCTCAGTGTGCCCGGTGAGAAGTTTCGCCGCGTAACCTTCCTCGTGTGCGTTTCGCGCGGTCCTCAGGAAGAGTCGCGCGCTTTCGTCCTCGAGTTTGGATGCGGCCACTATTCGCTTGCTCATCGTCTCCTTGCGCAAGCTCGTGTAAAGCGAGTCAGCGTCCTGTCTTTCAACAAAGGTTCTGAAGCCTTGCGGCATGGCCGGCGCGCTCGTCTCCCAATGGGATAAAGAACTCTCGCGCGAGAGAAGACTTCGAACTTCCTGGCAAAACGCGTCGAGTTTGCGGAACGGTTCGGGTGTGCGCGCTTCGTAGACTATTCCCGCGCGGATATAAGAGTCCTCTTCAAATACCAGGAAAAGAATGTGATCCTCAAAACAAAACAGATCGCCACGCACAAACGGCTCCTCGATCGTCGATTCATTTGAAGAAGCGAGCGCGGTCTCCAACTCCTCGACGTGGTCTACGCTGAGCAAAACGTCTTCAAAGCAACGCAGACGATGCGAACGGATCAGTGGGACGATGTCCCGCTCTTGCAGTTCACGGAGTAGCCGGAGCCTGCGGTTAACGTCGACTGCATGATTCAGAGCTTTGCTTTCTAAAAATAGCATCGGGTGTACCTCACAGATTCCCGCACGGGCGGCCACGGAGGGCCGTCCCTACAGTTGTTGGCATCTGGTGCCATTATCGAACCCGATTGTCAACAACTGTAGGGGCGGGCCTCCGTGCCCGCCCGTACCGAGTTGAACGAGCTTATTTGTTGACACTGATCGTGACTGTCTCTCCACCTGTCGTTGTTGTCGGGTAACGACGTTGCCGCGCGATTCGCAGCGCGAGCGCCTCGTAGTTGTCCATGCCGGGTTTATGGTTGGCGATCGCTGCTTTCAGCACGCGCCCGTTCTCGATCTGCATGACGACTTTGATCGGTTGCGGCGATTGATCGTCGGCTTTCGCACCTTCAACTTCAGCCGCTACCGCGCTCTTCTCTTCCCGCTTCAGTCGTTTCTCTTCTTTACGTTCTGTTGATACGCGATTCGGTTTTACGACTGCTGCAAGTAGCGCCTGGCGGTTTGGAGATTCAGGCTGCGCTGCGGCGGGCGCCGTCTGAGTAATACTTTGTTGTACCGGAGCAGGGTCATTTTTGAATCCTCCGGTTACTGCAATCACGGTTGATAGTCCGATTACGATTACGACTGCCGCGGCGATAAGGAGGACCGACTGTTGCCGGACCAATGAAGCCGGCCCGGGCGGGAGCGCTAAGAGTTCTGACCGCCTGCCTGGAAGAGCGGCACTGTTGGTAGGTGTGGCCTCTTGAGTCGCCGTGCTCTCGATCTGAAGAGCGCTTTCATCCCAGCACCCAAAGAGTTCAGACACGGCGCGTTGTAAAGAAGGTTCGATGGACCGGCGCGGGCTCTGTATCAGCGGGTTGAAGTTGAACGACGCATCGGGCTGGGCTAACGCGACGCAGATCGCCTGCAAACCTTTTAAATCATTCATACGGGCATCGATTAACTCGCCGTTCTGAAAGAAAAACGTAGCGGGACCTTTCGGGTATTCGATCAGCAGCCGCCCCGACTTACGTTGGTGACGAAGAATACCGACGAGATCGGACAGGGGATAATTGTTGAGGTGTCCGGTCAAAACTACAAAACGATTATTCTGCATTCTTACTCCTTACATCCTGAAGCCATCCGCAGATTACGCAGATGGTTTTACGGGCAGCCACGGACCAGGCGACACGAAAAGTTGAACTGGGGAAAAGTTTGGGCCAGCTTCTTCGCCAGGTTGCGATCGAGTGTCTCGAGAATCCTGTACTCCTCCATCAGCCCCGACGTGATACCTAGTTCCTGATAAGCGAGACTAAGGCCGAAGTGCGCCTTCGCCATTCTGGGCTCCAGGGTGATGGCCTTCTTGAACGCATCAGCCGCATCCTTGAATCGACCCAGACGGAAGTTCGAATATCCCAAACCGTAATGCGTCTCGGCCACAGTGGGATTGAGTTTGATCGACTCCCTAAAAGCCTTTATCGCCTCGCGATCTTTCTGCAACTTCAGATACGCGTGGCCCAGGCTTAAATGAACTTCCGCCGACGCGGGCTCCACCTTGATCGATTGCAGGTACGACTCGATTGCCCCAGGCGCGTCGCCGGTTTCAAACCGGTTCCGCCCCGCAAGGTAGAGGTCATTTGCAAGTTTCTGATTGTTAATCTCATTTTTTGGGGCTGGAGATTCAACTTTGGGTGGTTCAGTTGGCGCCGGCGCTCCCACGTTCTCGACTACGGCTTCATTCCTTTTACGCGCCGCATACGCAGATGCGACGCCTTCCGGCTCTGTAGGCTTTAATAAAGGCGGAGGTTGAGCGGCAAGCTCTACTGAAGCGGTTGGAGTTGACGGTCGCGAGTCAACTTCCAGAACTTCCTGATTTCGAACCTCACCTCCAGCCTCCGGTACTGCCCGCGCCGGTCGGCGCGCCTTCGGCTCTTCAACTGCCTTCGCAATCGTGTCGTCGAAATAATAGGTGAGCGTGCGGTAAGTAATCTCGACCGGCTCACGCTTCAACTCGCCGTTTTCGAACACGAGGAGATTGGTAACCATCTTCGTCCAGTTGCCAAACTTATCGAATTCATAACTGTAGGTTTCGCGGTTGAGGATGGCGCCACGGTCGTCGCGCACGGTCATCTCGGTGATGTTTCCGCGCTCGTCGTACTTATATTCTTCTTTGCCTACAAGGGAATCGCCTATGGGATAAGAGGTGTTTTCAATCCGATTTCCCTTGATTCCGTAGGTTGTAACCTCGACCAGTTGGGCGGGTCCTTCGACGGTACGACCGTCTTTGAGCTCGATTTTGGCGGTTTCGGTCTTAACTCGACGCACCGAGCCGAGCAGGCCGTCCTGCTCTTTGGTGCTATCGAGGACTGTTATTGCCGGTCGCGTAGAGACGGTTGTGAGTTGCGCCCGAACCGGCGCGCAGATCGTCAAAACAGAAATCAATAACAGAAAAGCCGGCAGAATCCGCACGGTACTACCATTCATCTCGACTCCTCCAAATTTCAAATAGCGTCGGGGGAAGGACTACAGGTGAGTCCATATGTTGTGCAAACTGTGGCGCAGAATACAATAACTGTGCTTAAAAAGCTACAGAATTACATTAGCTTAATAGGATTAGGTATTGAGAGGAAAGGCCCTTAGATAGAAACACAGGATTTCAAGATTGACAGGAAGATCCTGTTAATCCTGAAAATCCTGTAATCCTGTCTATTGTTCGTCGCTGAATTTGTAGCCAATGCCCCAGACGGTCAACACCATCTGCGGGTTCTCGGGGTTCTCTTCGATCTTGGCTCGCAAGCGATTGATGTGTGAGTCGATGGTTCTGTCGTAGCCTTCGTAGGAATAGTCCCAAATCTTTTCCAGCAGGTACTTGCGCGGGAAAACCCTGCCCGGGTTCGACGCAAACAGACGAAGTAAATCGAATTCCTTCGGCGTAAGCTCAACCTGCCGGTCGCCGATCGTTACTTCACGTTTCGCCGAGTCGATCCTGAGCCGGCCCCGGACGATCGGAGCTTCGTCTCGCATTCCTTCCGTGCTCGGACCATTCCGTGTACGCCGGAGCACAGACTTGATACGGGCCTCGAGTTCGCGCAGGCTGAAAGGTTTGGTGATGTAGTCATCCGCACCCATCTCCAGCCCGAGCACCTTGTCGACGACGTCGTCTTTGGCCGTGAGCATGAGAATTGGTAAGTAGCCGACCTTTTCCCGGAGCTCTTTGCAGACCGCTAAGCCGTCCATCTTGGGCAGCATGAGGTCCAGCACGACTGCGTCGGGAGGATCGTCCAGAGCGGCTTTTACACCGTTTAGACCATCTTCAACGGTCTTAACGTTATAACCGGCGCGCGAGAAATACTCGCTGATTGCAGTCGAGATGTTCTCGTCGTCCTCCACGACCAGCAGCGAGACTTTACGTTCGCTGTTGTCGGGAACTCCGAAGTTTTCTTTAGCGGTTTTTTGTCTGTCAGTAGCTGTAGCCATGGGAAGTTCGTCGTCGATATGAAACTGACAGGAGGCTCAGAGGGCAAGCACCACGGGTCACTGGCGCAACTCGGTTCGCGTGGATAGTACAGGAGAATCGGTTCGGTATTCAAGCCCAAAGTGTTCTGCTCTCCAAAAGTAAGTCTCACGCAAAGACCCAAAGATATGTCAGTCTCACCGCTTTGCGTCTTCCTTTGCGCCTTTGCGCCTTTGCGCCTTTGCGTGAGAAATTGTTCATAGGAGGAGTGACACCGATGACACCCGAAGAAAGAAACGATCTCATCGCAAAGTATGCCGCCGGTTACGACGAAGTGATGCAAGCGCTGAATGGCTTCCCCGCCGAGAGCCTGGGCGCGCATCCCATTCCCGGCAAGTGGAGCGCTCGCGAGATAGCTCATCACCTGGGCGACAGTGAAACTTTCTCAGCCGGCAGACTGCGAAAACTTCTCGTCGAAGATGATCCGGTGATCCAGGGTTACGACCAGGACCAGTTCGCCGCGAAGCTTCGCTACAACGAGAGAGACATGGCTCCTGCGCTCGAAGCTTTTCGCCTCGCTCGTGAGACGACGATGCAAGTTATCAATCTGATGACCGAAGATGATTGGAAACGCGCGGGCACACACACTGAGAGTGGTCCGTACACCATGGAGGACTGGTTAGTGATCTACGCGAAGCACGCGCACAACCATGCAGCGCAGATTCAACGTCTGCGAGAAGCTCTTGGATCTTGAATCGGAATTTAGGCGCAGATCACGCGGATGAACGCTGATTGATCTGCGTTCATCCGCGTGAATCTGCAGCTAAATTTAAATCAATCACTGTCTTGACAAAGTTTTTTAGCGCGAGCAATATCGCTGTCCTACCATGAGTGCTGCCACTGTTCTGCAAACATCGCTTTCGGATCTGACCTTAGTTCGCCGCGGCAAGGTGCGTGATGTTTACGCAGTTGATGAAGATAGTTTGCTCATCGTCGCGACCGACCGCATCTCTGCTTTCGACTGCATACTGCCCACACCGATCGAACGAAAAGGTGAAGTGCTCACTGCGCTCTCCGAGTTCTGGTTCGAGAAACTCCAACATGTAGTTGCGAATCATTTAATTGAAAGCAATGTCGAGGCGATGCCGCCTGCTGTGCAACGTCACGCGCAAACACTCAACGGAAGAGCAATGCTGGTCCGTCGCGCTGAAGTCTTTCCAGTCGAGTGTGTCGTGCGCGGTTATCTCGTCGGCTCGGGTTGGAAGGATTACTTGCGCACGGGCTCAGTGTGTGGACACAAACTTCCGGAAGGTTTGCCGGAATCAGCCAAGTTGCCGGAAGCGATTTTTACACCTTCGACGAAAGCTGAAGAGGGCCACGACGAGAACATCACGGAAGATCAAGTGCGCGAGCTCATCGGCGACGAGAAGACCGCGTTACTACGTGACACCTCATTGCGTCTCTTTTCAGAAGCTCACGATTATGCGCGGCAGCGTGGCATCATCATCGCTGACACGAAGTTTGAGTTTGGATTGGACAAGAATGGCGAGCTTCTGCTGGTCGATGAAGTGCTTACGCCCGACTCGTCGCGATTCTGGCCGGCCGACGAATACAAACCCGGGCGTTCACAACCTTCATTCGATAAACAGTTCGTGCGCGACTATCTCGAGACGCTCGACTGGGACAAGAAGCCGCCTGCCCCGGCGATACCCAGTGAGATAGCTGTCGCGACCACCGCTCGTTATTTGGAAGCGTACCGATTGTTAACCGGAAAAGAGCTTTGATGCGCGCCCGACTTGAAAGCCTGGTCGACGAAATGCTCGAAGGCCACATCCTTCTGGACGAGGCCCTCAGCGAATTCGAAAAGCTCTATATCAAGAAGGCCCTCGCCAAAAACAAGCAACACCTCTCCAACACCGCCCTGGTGCTCGGCATCCATCGCAACACCCTAGCCAAACGCGTGGCCACCTACAAAAGCCAGGATTTGCCTCAAAACGGCACAAAAAGTACAACCTATAAAAAGTTTTCAAAGTCGGCTTAGCACCTGATCTCATTTGTGCTCTTCGTGGCTAAAACTACGGTTGACAAGCGACTCTCCGACGCTCTATTCTTAGCACTCTCAAATATAGAGTGCTAGAGTTTTCATCATCCAAATCTCAAACTTATCAGCAGAATTGAAAGGAGACCTAAGGTCATGGCAACGAACATCAGGCCTCTTCACGATCGCGTCATTGTGAAGCGAATCGAAGAGGGCGAGCAGGTGCGGGGAGGCATCATCATTCCCGACACGGCCAAGGAAAAACCCCAGGAAGGCGAGGTCGTCGCAGTCGGCGAAGGCAAATATAAAGAGGACGGCACCCGCCAGCCCCTCGACGTGAAACAGGGCGATCGCGTTCTGTTTGGAAAGTACAGCGGCTCTGAGATCAAGATTGACGGCGAAGAGCTTCTCATCATGCGCGAGGACGAGATCCTCGGAATACTCGAACGCGCCGGCGCAGCCAGCGGCGGCAGCAGCAAGAAAGGCGGTAGGTAGAGATGGCAAAGCAAGTTATTCATGGTGAGGACTCACGGGCGGCGATTTTGCGCGGTATCAACCAACTCGCCGATGCCGTGAAGATTACCCTCGGACCCAAGGGTCGAAATGTTGTTATCGACAAAAAGTTTGGTTCACCCACGATTACTAAAGACGGCGTCACCGTCGCGAAAGAGATTGAATTAAAAGACGCGCTCGAGAACATGGGCGCTCAGATGGTGCGCGAAGTCGCTTCCAAGACTTCAGACGTTGCGGGCGACGGCACCACCACCGCCACTGTCCTGGCGCAGGCGATTTTCCGCGAAGGCGTGAAGACTGTTGCGGCAGGCGCAAATCCGATGGCCCTCAAGCGCGGCATCGACAAGGCTGTCGAGCGCGCTACCGAAGAAATCAAACGACTCTCGAAGCCGGTCAAGGGCGACGCGATCGCGCAGGTCGGAACTGTTTCCGCAAACGGCGATCAGACCATCGGCAACATCATTGCCGAAGCGATGAACAAGGTCGGTAAAGACGGCGTGATCACCGTCGAAGAGTCGAAGACAATGGAAACTTCGCTCGAGGTAGTGGAAGGAATGCAGTTCGATCGCGGTTACCTGAGCCCCTACTTCGTCACCGATCCCGAGCGGATGGAAGCAGTGCTCGACAATCCACTAATCCTGATCAACGAAAAGAAGATCAGCTCAATGAAGGATCTCCTGCCTTTGCTCGAGCAGGTTGCGAAGATGGGCAAGCCGATGCTGATCATCGCCGAAGATGTTGAAGGCGAAGCACTGGCAACTCTCGTCGTGAACAAGCTGCGCGGCACGCTGAACGTCGCTGCCGTAAAGGCTCCGGGATTTGGCGATCGTCGCAAGGCGATGCTCGAGGACATTGCGATTCTCACTGGCGGCAAAGTGATCAGTGAAGATCTGGGTATCAAACTCGAGAACGTCAAGCTTGAAGATCTCGGCCGCGCCAAGAAGATCACGATCGACAAAGACAACACCACGATCGTGGAAGGCGCCGGCAAACAGTCAGACATCGAAGGTCGCGTCAAGACACTGCGCGCGCAGATTGAAGACACGACTTCCGACTACGATCGCGAAAAACT
>JBKPJS010000270.1:0-5098 GCA_046730815.1 Acidobacteriota bacterium | reverse complement strand
CCGGGATGCCGAGCTCTTCTCCAATCTTGAGCAGCACTGCAGGCAGCGGTTGCTTCCGGGCCTTCACAGTCAAAGCATTGTTCAGATAAGACACGCGAACCGGTTGCTCTTCGACTTGCTTCTTCTCTTCGTCAGTTGCCGGCTCAACGCCATCTTCGGTGTTACCTTCGATCAGAAGCGACTGCGAAGATCCATTCACAACCGCCGTCAGCGGCGGCTCGCCCTGGTTGGCGTCGTATACATAAATCCCAAGCGCTTTCGGGGGCGCACTGGATCCAGTATCGATCTCGTAGTCGACATAAACGGCGGGAGATAAGAGTTGCAAGGCAGGTTCGAGTGTTAATTCACTGAAGTCGATGGTGATCAATTCGTTCTGCCGCTCAGCCCCAAGAAACACTGAAACCTTCAACTTCTTCGACAGCTCCTGCGCCACCTCAGACACTCTCGCTTTATCAGCCTTTAGTGAAATATTCAGAAGCGGCCGCGTCTTAACGGTCAGTGTGAATGAAGGTTTGGAGGCGGGTTTTGTGGGCTTTTGCGCGCTCGTCGATGCAGCAAGGCACACCAGGATGGCAAAGGCCATACCCGCCGCATAGTGACAGAAAACTTTGGGCTTCAAGCTTCGTGAAGCTAACATGTGAAAAAAAATCCGTCAAATTAATGATTTAGTCGTCCAAGCAGACGGAACGGTCGAATCAGGTAATAGGCAAAACTCAAGCTCGAAGGAAGTGAGCGTGTGCCGAGATCGCTGTCGGTGGGGCGTAAGATGTGGACCAGATAACGCGCACGCCCGGTTAGGGTTTTTCGCACGCCGAGGTTGTATTTGAAAATCTCGCGCGACGTGGCGGGGACGTGGGTTGTGCCATTAAAAAGATGTTCGACGACATTCCCGGCAAGCGATTTCAGGCGTTCGTCAGAATCGCATCGCTGCTTCACTTCCGTGGGTAAAGGCGCGTCGAGAAGTTTTTCAGCTAGAAACAGGCCGAGTAAAAACATTCTTTCGTTATCGCCGTTTGCGGCGCGTTCCAGCAGTGTGGTCCAGTTGAAGCTTTGGCGCGAAATCAGCTCCGCGAGATCACAAATCCAACTCAGCCGTTCCCAAAGGTGCCGTGAACCGTGCACGCACAACGAGAACAGCAGGTCGCCGGGTGAAAGAGTTTTTACTTCTGTGCCATTGATGTTGAGGGTTACGAGGTCGCCCCAGAGTGTCTCTGCGTTTACTGAGGACGCAAAGAGATGAGGCGCCACTTCCCAGTGCAACTCGACAATCAAACGGTCACGTGAAAACTGCATGTTGTGTTGCGTGCGCAGTAATAGTTCCTGTTGATTGAGTGAAAGCGATTTCGTTGGTCTGTAGCCTTCCTGCAACAAAACTTCCCGCGCCTTCAGCACGTCAGTCTTCTTTACGATGACGTCGAGATCTACAAAGCGCCGCAGTGCCAGGTTGTCGTAGGCGAACAGGGCGAGGACCGGACCTTTGTAAGTAATTGCTTCGATACCGCAGTCAGCAAACAAAGTGATTAGCCGGCAAAGTTCAGCCGTGAGGACCGTGTTGCGGGCTGCGTTTTCGAGATAGTGTTGCTTCAGTTTGCGGAGAAAGTCAGACGGGACTAAATCATTAGCGTGCTGCTCTAACTGAACATACAGCAGGGGCACAACTGCATGACGTCGAGCAAGGAGAAACAGGTACTCCCAATTGATCTCGCCCGCCGCAAGCTCTCGCAGACGCTCGACAACGTGTGGCGCCGCCGTCGTGCGCGCACAACTCAGCAGTAACTCGTTTACAGGATTTACATGATTGTCAAGATTCACGCGTTATTCATTCACTTTTAGCACGGCGAGAAATGCCTCTTGTGGGATCTCAACGCGGCCAACCTTCTTCATGCGCTTCTTGCCTTCTTTTTGCTTCTCCAGCAGCTTTCGCTTACGTGTGATATCTCCACCGTAGCATTTGGCGATTACGTTCTTGCCCAGCGCCTTCACGGTTTCACGCGCGATCACTTTGTTTCCAATCGCAGCTTGAATAGGCACTTCAAATAGTTGCCGCGGAATTAACTGCTTCATCTTCTCCGCCAACGCACGACCCTTCGCCTGCGCCGTGCCGCGATGAAGAATCAGCGACAACGCATCAACCGGCTCGCCCGCGACCAGCACGTCGAGCTTCACGAGATCGCTCTCCCAGTAACCAGCGAGGTTGTAGTCGAGCGACGCATAACCACGCGACACAGATTTAAGCCGATCGTAAAAATCGAGCACGATCTCGTTGAGCGGCAATTCATAAGTGAGCATCACGCGATTCGACGTGATGTACTCAAAACCTTTTTGCATTCCGCGCTTCTCTTCAAGCAACGGCAGAATGCCGCCAAGATGTTCGTCTGGCGTCAGGATGACAGCGCGAATCACGGGCTCCTCAATTTTTGCGATGCGCCCGGGATCGGGGATTTTCGCCTGCGAATCAATCTCCGTGACTACGCCGTCAGTGGTCGTCACAATGTAGCGCACACTGGGCGCCGTCGTGATCAGATCGAGGTTGAACTCACGCTCCAAACGCTCCTGCACGATCTCCATGTGCAGCAACCCGAGAAAACCGCAACGGAAACCAAAGCCCAGTGCTGTTGAAGATTCAGGCTCGTAAAAGAACGACGCGTCGTTCAGCCGCAGCTTGTCGAGCGCGTCGCGCAGCTCTTCGTACTGGTTCGTGTCCACGGGATACAAGCCGGCAAAGACCATCGGCTTGATCTCCTGATAACCCGGAAACGGTTCTTTCGTCGGTCGCGCGGCTTCGGTTACCGTGTCGCCGATTTGCACGTCCGCGACAGCTTTGATCGACGCAGTAAGAAAGCCCACTTCTCCGACGCCCAACTCATCGATCGGCGTGGGCGTCGGGCGATTTACGCCGAGCGTCTCGACCTGGTAATCACGACCCACATTGAAAAATCGGATTTTCATTCCGGGCCGGATCGTGCCGTCGATAACGCGAATCAGGACGATTACACCGCGGTAAGAGTCGTACCACGAATCAAAGATCAGGGCTTTTAACGGCGCGTTTGGATCGCCTTTCGGCGGCGGCACATCGCGCACGATTGCTTCGAGAACTTCAGCTACGCCCTCGCCGGTTTTCGCGCTCGTGAGGATCGCGTTGTGTGTTTCCAGTCCGATGAAGTGTTCGATCTGTTCGATGGCCTTTTCGGGCTCGGCGCCAGGCAAGTCGATCTTATTGATCACCGGAATCAGCTCGAGACTATTTTCAATCGCGAGATAAGTGTTTGCGAGAGTTTGCGCTTCGACACCCTGCGAAGCGTCGACGATCAGCAACGCTCCTTCACACGCTGACAGAGAACGCGACACTTCGTACGAAAAATCGACGTGTCCGGGCGTGTCGATCAAATTGAGCACGTACATCTGTCCATCGCGAGCTTTGTAATCGAGCCTGACGGCGTGAGCCTTAATCGTGATGCCGCGTTCGCGCTCGAGGTCCATGTTGTCGAGCACCTGGTTCTCCATCTCGCGCTCAGACAGAGCTCCGGTCAACTCGAGCAGGCGGTCTGCGAGCGTCGACTTACCATGATCGATGTGCGCGATGATCGAAAAATTACGAATGCGAGATGGGTCCATTTGAATACTTGTGCTTTATGTACTTAGTGATCCTGTCCTTCAATCTGGAAAATTTGCATTGACATAAGCGCGCGCTTTCTCAGTCGAGTTTATCGAACTAATAAAACTAAGATTACGGATTACCCACCCAGCGTGATCGGTAACAAACTCCTCATACTTATCGCCGTGTGTGTAATCCTCGTTCAGCAATCCAAGTTTAGCTGAGACGCGTCGAAGCAGTTCATCGTCACCCGTCATTAGAGCCGCTTGATAAAGCTTGTGTTTGTCGTCGTCTGATAGCGAACTTGCCGACGCCGAAGTTGAAGGTGAAGTCGAAGTATTCGAGTTGTCATTATCGTTGCTATTTAAATTGTCGTTTCGATTTGTCGTCCTGACGTTGTAATTGTAATTCCGATTCGTAGATAACGTGCGCCGAACACTGAAGAAGTAAATAAGCCCGGCAGCGATCACTACTACGATCAAGCCCAAGCATCCCGCACCACCACAACCGAGAGCAACCTTCTGATTTCGAGTCATCTGTCTTTGCCTCTTTGCTGAAGTTTCAGAACTCGCCGAACTTTACCTGACCGTCTTCATCCATGCCACGCAGCGCTCGAGGTGCTCGTGCATACTTCGCGCACCGGCGTGATGAATATCGCCGTGACCGGGCAACACCCATTCGAATTCATAATTCAGAAGTTTTTCCATCGACCGAGTCTGCTCGGCCCACGAATACCACGCAACGCTGCGAAAAGCCGTTAACGTTTGGCGGGTGGGTGACCAGGCGAGGTGATCGCCGGTGAACAGAAACTTCTTCCGGTAAAGAAACACCACGTGACCGCGAGTATGTCCCGGCATTGGAATGGCGAGCAGATCATCGTCGAGTTGAACGGGTTCAGCGGCATGAATTACCTGCTCGACGCCGAGACGTGCAGCCCCATCATCACCGTGCATGACTCGATCGCAGCCAAATTTCTTGTGGAACAACTCGTGATCCGCGACGTCGTCTTTGTGAGTGAGAAGCATTCGGCTGACGCCACCCATCGCCTCTATTCGTTTGAGCAATTGGCTCGCGTACCGGGGCGAGTCGATGAGAATGTTGCCTTCCGGTCGCGTGATCAAATAACTCCACGCGCCAAAGCTTGATTCTGAAGTGAAGCCGCAAAAGTAAACATTATCTTCAAGCGGCAAGGGAAACGCATCAATGCCGATGTGCGCGTCGTGTCGTTGAGTGGCGCCGATTGATCCAGTTGGACAAGCCACCAGCGCCATCATCGCGAGTCTGGTTTCAGCGGCTGTTTCCGGTTGATGATAAACGCTGCACTGGTCGCCGTGATCGCGAAAAAGCTCGGGCGCCAACTGGCTACAGGTATCGCAATCGATGCAGGTGGAATCTACAAAGAAGTCGCCCGACACATTCTCCGGTAAACGTTGTTGCAGGCTGGCCATTACTGTTCCTAAGTATAAGGTAAAGTCTTAGCCGCAGAAGAACGCGGATGAACAC
>JBKPJS010000269.1:0-3929 GCA_046730815.1 Acidobacteriota bacterium | reverse complement strand
GAATGATCGCGCGGATGGCTATGGCGGATCGCGGGAGAATCGCGTTCGCTTGCCGCTCGAGGTTTATCGAGAAGTTCGCAATCGTGTTGGTAATGACTATGTCGTTGGTGGGCGGTTTCTGGCTGATGAAGTGATCGCCGGAGGCAGTCGAGCGGAAGACGCTGTTTACTATTCTCGCGAATTTGCTGCGGCTGGGTTTGATTTCCTGTCGCTGTCGAAGGGGGGGAAGTTTGAGGACGCGCAGCAGCCAAAGATGGGCCAGGCTGTCTATCCTTACACGGGTCAAAGCGGGTACGAGTGCATGCCCACTGTGCTTTCGGATGAGACTGGACCATTTGGACGAAGTGTTCCGCTTGTTGCGGCAATTAAACAGGCAGTTAATGATGCCGGATTTTCTACACCCGTGGTTGCGACCGGAGGAATATCGACGTTTGAGCAGGCTGAAGAAATCTTGCGTAAAGGTCAGGCGGATATCGTTGGCATGGCGCGCCAGGCGCTTGCCGATCCTGACTGGTTTACAAAGGTGAGACTTGGTCGTGGTGATGAAGTGCGGCGTTGCACTTACACAAACTACTGCGAAGCACTTGACCAGGCGCATCGACCTGTTACGTGCAAACTTTGGGACCGCGTTGACCTCGACGAGGCGGGCACTGCGACGGTCGATGAGGGACGGCGACGCCTGGAGCCGCCGCGTTGGTTAGCCACAGATTAACGCGGATTTTATCCGGATTATCCGTGAACATCCGTGGTTGATTCATAACGTTGAATAAAATCCGGGTCGCGCCGCTTTAGATCTTCGTACGTAACTCGTCCGCTTCGTGTCATCAACGTGAAGGCAAGTTCGAGGGGGCTCAGGTGCATGTAGCGCGCTGCATTTTCAAACCAGATCATGCTTTCAAAAGCCGCTGCCTGATAATCTTCGATCACTGGTTTACGTTGTGTCGCGAAGTTCCGTAGGGCTTCGTTCATATTTTCCGTTTCCTTTAACGACTCAGCGAGCGCGATGGCGTCTTCCATTGCGAGCTTGGTGCCCGAGCCGATGGAAAAGTGCGCTGTGTGCAGTGCGTCACCAATCAGCACCACATTATCGAAAAACCAGTGCTTGTTTTTTACCAGCAGGAAATTGATCCATTTGGAATTGTTCGAAAGCAGCTTGTGCCCATTAAGATCGGCGGCGAAAACTTCGCCGAGGTATTCGAGAGTATCATCGCTGCTCATTTGGTCGAACCCAGCTTTGTCCCACGTTTGCGGGTCGCACTCGACAATAAATGTGCTCGTGGTCGGACAAAATTTGTACGAGTGTGCGGCAAACACTCCGGCGCTGTTTTTACGAAAGGTCAGCGTGAGACCGTGGAATAGCTGATCAGTTCCGTACCAGATGTATCGATTAGCACGCAGATCGAGCTCAGGCTGCAATTGTTCGAGGTAATGCAGCCGCACCATGCTGTTCACTCCATCGGCAGCTACCAATAGGTCGCAGTCGTTTCCCAACGACTCGATATCGTGAACCTCAGTCCGAAAGTCAATCTCGACTCCTAATTGCTCCGCCCGCCGCTGAAGGATTTTTAGCAACTGGAGCCGCGCAATCCCCGTGAAGCTGTTGCCATGAATCGAAACTTTGGCGTCTCGATGAACTACATCGACGTTGTCCCAGGCGGCGAATTCCCTGGTGATCTCGGCATGCGATTCTTCATCAGCCGCACGCAGATTCGCGAGAGTCTTCCCGGAGAAAACAACACCCCAACCAAACGTATCGTCTGGACCATTGCGCTCATAGATCCTGATCTGATGCGCCGCGTTGGCCTTCTTCATCAGGATCGCAAAATACAACCCCGCCGGCCCACCACCAATGACGTTGATCTTCATATCCCTGAGTCTTCCTGCACATCGTCAATTGCTTTTTCCAATAAGTCAGCGATGTCAAACTTCTCCGCCCAATTGCGCAAATAATCGAAGTCCAACGTATGCGTGGATGTTCCCAGGATGCCCAAAACATCATTCCATTGATTGTTCGACGTTTCGTTTCCAGCCTGGTACCACCGCAGCTTGGCTAAAATCGTATCCTCCGCAGTCGCAACGTACACGGCTCCATCTCTATCAGGCGAGATCCTTCTTAGCTGTCTACGATCAAGCTGGGCAAGAGTAAAATCGTCAGACTTCGCAACGAAGAAGTCCACCTTAAAGACACAATCAAAGTGGATGGCATTAAATGAGCGGCGTTTAGTAACTGCATCTCGCATCACGTGCTTGTCCACATAAAAGCTATCTCGCAGCGCTTCATAAAGCGGATGAACTTGTTCTGTTTTGATGTCAGCAAGAATATCTATATCAGCGGTCGAGCGATACATTCCATGTATCGAACTGGCAAATGAACCCACTAACACGTAAGGAATACCTAGTTGGTCCAAAGCAGCGGCTATCTGCGACAAAACTGAAACTTGAAGTTCCATTGAAATCTCAGAACCCTTCGGCCTTGGGATCAAACCCATAAGCACGAATCACATCTTCTCGGGGCAAGACGCGAGCAATAAATCTCCGTCTGATCTCATCCTTGTCCGCTTGGGGAAAACGATATTGCAGATCCGCCAGGATCAGTTGGCGGATGGTATTAGTAAGTGCAAATGCTAAAGATAGTCTTCGTTCCGGCGACAGTTGTCGCATCAGTTCGTAATGCTTCGCTTGTGCTTCAGGGGTTGTATCTGGAGAAAGTGGTCTCATTTCAAACCTCTTGCTCTTTTAATAGCTGTCCCGCAATCACGAGCTTCTGTATTTCTGACGTGCCTTCGTAGATTCGTAACGCACGGACGTCGCGATACAGGCGTTCGACAACACTGCCGCTGACCAATCCGCTGCCGCCGTGAATCTGGACGGCACTGTCGATGATTCTTCCGGCAGCTTCGGTGGCGAACAACTTCGCTTCGCTGGCTTCGCGAGTAAATCTACCAGCGTCGGTGTCTCGCGCATAAGCAGCGCGGTAGACAAGCAGTCGAGCAGCATCGAGCTCAGTGATCATGTCCGCCAGCTTCGCCTGGACCAGTTGATGCTCGGAAAGTAAACGTCCGAACTGCCTGCGACCCGATGAATAACGAACTGCCTCGTCGAGTGCGCGACGCGCCATGCCGCAAGCCGCCGCTCCGACGCTCGCGCGAAACGTGTCGAGTGTTTCCATTGCCAATTTGAAACCGTCGCCTTCATTTCCCACCATATCCTCAGCCGGCACACGGCACTCACGGAAAGCAATTTCGCCGATTGGATGAGCCGCCATTAACAACGTGCGCTCGACCACACTGAAACCCTGCATCTTCGAACCGACCACAAATGCGGAAAGCATGGGCCGCCCGTCTTCACGTGTTCCCGTTTTAGCGAAGACGGTGTAGAAATCCGCGATGCCAGCATTTGAAATAAAACGCTTGCGACCATCGATGACGTATGTTTCGCCTTCACGTCGAGCAGTAGTTTGAATTGCCGCGACGTCGGATCCCGCTTCAGGTTCAGTTAGCGCGAAGGCAGCGATCGCTTTGCCGTTGGCCGCGCGCGAGAGCCAAAACTCGCGCACGTGATCTGGTGCAGCTTGCGCGATAGCGAATGTCCCAAGACCTTGCATGACGAAAGCGAGGTCGGCGAGTGGGGACGAATAGGCAAGCGCTTCCCGAATCAGACAGAGAGAACGAACGTCGAGCTTTGTCTCCGCAACGGAGTAGTTTAACAGCCCGGCACGCGCTAAAAGTTGCACGAAATCTCTGGCGACACTTTCGACGTTCTCTTCAGACGCAGCACGTGGCTCTATTTCCTGTGCGACAAACTGCGCGACGCTTTGCGCAAGACTGCGATGTTCAGGACTGAAGAAAGGGAGTTGATAGATTAGGAAGTCCATCGAAAGTTCGTTGTAGGGGTGGCCCTCCGTGGCCACCCGCGTCACCCATCAGCCT
>JBKPJS010000268.1:0-3351 GCA_046730815.1 Acidobacteriota bacterium | reverse complement strand
GGCATATACAACCGGGACGGCGCCGCCAGACATCGCCTCGACTGTTGCTATACCGAAGTGTTCTTGTTTCGCTGGATACTTGTGAACGTCAAATCCGTAGCCGGTAGCATGCCAGTAAATGGCTGCCGTGCGGTATAGATCCCGGATTTCTTCCCGTGCCGCATTAAAGTGAAAGAATACTGGAAACCCATTGGCATTTTGTACGACTCTCTTTGCGAGATTCGCAGAGTGCTTGTCAGGACCGATGCTGCCCACGAAGTGCAGCTCCCATCCCTCGTTGTGAAGATCAGTTAGAGATTTGAAAGCCTCTAACATAAGTCCCTGTCCTTTCTGATCCCGCTCGTCGTTGCCCCCGATGAATCGTCCTACGTGCAGGATCATTTTTGCTTTAGGCGCCGGCGGTCCCATGTCGTCACAAGGAGGGTAGATAATCTCAGCGCGACGTCTCCACATCTTGCCGATCCAATCTGCCGAGTACTGAGAAATAGCAACGACCTGAGCATAAGAGTCTATCGCATTGACTGCGGCTGGCGAGACATGCGGGAACATGCACATGAAGATCCCTTGCACAGCCGGACACCTCAAGCCACTCGCATAACTGTTGTTGATAAAAACGTCGAGGTTAAATTTTCTGAGTTGATCAAAATGACGAAGTGAAACCGCTGGTCCAAGATTGCCTCGTAGTCTCGCAACGGTTCGAGAAAGCGGGTCAATCCCTTTGAGGGGAATGACGGTGACGCGACTCAGGTCGACTTCAAAAAATCGTTCGAGCGCTGCGACGTCGACCGCTTCTCCACAGAATAAGCACACGTTATGTTTCAAACTCAAGTGCTCGGCGAGGACCAGTGTTAACTTCTCTCCGCCTCCCATAGCCTGCATGTGCAGATTGTAGATGCCGATGTTGAGTGTCATCTTCCGGTGTGAAACAATCCGTTTGCTATGCCATATAAAACCACAAAAACATCTGCGAAGGCATTTCTACTTTTTGTGCTCCTTTGCGGCATATATTCGCCTGTCTATCCGCAAACACGGAAGACCATTGAATCACTGCCGAAACTTCTGTCCGTCCGCGAACAACTGTCCGTGCGCGAGAGTTGGCTAAAGAAACGGCTTGATACGATGCTGCTTCCGATGATGCGCCAACAGAAAATCGAGATGTGGATCGTAACAAATGAAGAGTTTCACGCGGATCCTGTAACAGCGTATATTGCGCCTCCTATTCCCTACACGGGCCGGCGCGACTTTTTTATTTTTGCAGATCGCGGTGGAGACAAACTCGATCGCATCGCTCTGGTCCGTTATGACGACGAACCCTTACGGCATTTTTTCGAAGTACTAAACCCTCCCGGAAAAGATACGGCAGCAACACTGCGCCGCATTGTAGAAGAGCGAAACCCGAAAACAATTGCTCTCAACATGGGCGGAACGCGAGGCGCAACGAACGGCATTACTTACGAGGCTTACAAGTTTTTAACGGAAACACTCGGGCAAAACTATGCCTCACGTTTTGTTTCGGCCGCTCCACTCATAGTCGAATACATGGACACGCGATTACCGGAGGAACTTGAACACTATCGAACGGCGGTCGCGCTTACAGACATCTTGACGCAACGCGCATTTTCAAACGAGGTGATCACACCCGGCAAGACTACTGTCGGCGATGTTCGCTGGTGGTTTCTGCAACAGGTGAACAATCTTGGATTGGATGTTTGGTTTCCACCTGACTTGCGAGTTCAGCGACAAAAGCAGGAGACTGGTAAAACACTACAGTTCCTTAGCGTGACCGCTGAATCAGTCGTCATTCAGCGCGGTGATGTTATTCACATCGATTGTGGCTTGAATTACCTGGGCTTGAGCACCGATTGGCAGAAGATGGCATACGTACTGCGCGAAGGCGAGAGGGATGCTCCTGAAGGGCTGAAGAACGCGCTTGCGAATACCAACAAGCTTCAGGATGCGCTGTTCACTCACATTAAAACCGGCGCGAAGGGGTTTGAAGTTTACGAGGCCACCATGGCGGACATGAAGAACCTTGGAATTGAAGCCATGATCTATTCGCATTCGGTGGGCAATCAGGGACATGCGCTCGGCGCCAGTATTGATTTTCGCCGTCCTACAGCCGGAGCTCCGTTGGAACCACCATTTCGCGAGGGGTCTTACACTTCGATCGAACTCAACACCACTACTCCGGTTCCAGAGTGGGGCGGGCAGAAAGTCACAATAATGATGGAAGACGATGCGTACTTAACAAAAGATGGAATGAAGTGGTTTCGCCCGCGACAGACGGCTTTTTACTTGATCCGTTGAATACAGTTTATTGGGAGCGTATCGTTTCTCCGGTGCCGCTTAAGTCTCGAGTAGCACTTCGGGGTGCTTCTTAGCGATTGTCAGGAGCTTGAGCGCGGCGTCACCTGGCTCTCGTGAGCCTTGTTCCCAAGCTTGGACGGTCTTAGGGCTGATGTTTAGCATCATTGCAAACACCGCTTGCGAGCAGTTGAGTCTTTCGCGTATTCGCGCGATATCTTTAGCCGACATTGCCTTTGGCGGTCGGGGGGCTTGAATTCGAGTTACCTTCAAATCGCGACGCCGGCCACGCTCAAACGCAAGTGCATCCTCCATGGCCTCCTTAAGATCGGCAAACGCCTCTCCACTCATGTAGTTGGTCTTATTTGTCTGCACCTTGCGAGTCTTTCCTGTCTTCATGACTCCTGTCCCCTCCTAATCTGGTGGCTCAGCACGCCGATGATCCGCCTTTGATCAGGCGATAAGTCAGCTTGCTCACCTTTGCTGAACAAGTACAGCAAGTAAATTCTGCCGGCGTGCTCAAGGTAGAGATACAAATAACGGTAGCTACCGCCTTTCCGCGTGACGATCCTGGGTCGGCAACTCGCGCCTTCCGAACGCCATGCGTCCCCTTCACAATGTCGCCACACTCCGGATTTTTCACAAGATCGTACTGAATGTTAGTTAAGACCTCGGCGGGCAATTCGCGCACTTGTTTTGATAAGACCTTCGATTCAATGAATTCAAACCAGACCGTATCGTCTGCTTTCGCCATGGCTCACGACTATACTACTGAGTAGCATAGCGGTCAATTTGGAGGGACTCGGCACCGCCATTGCTTCCGCATCTAATCTTTTAAGCTCTTGTGAGTCTGGCGAGGTTCTCGGAACTGGCAAAAATGGCAAGATCAGTCTCACGGCTAAACTCGGCTGCGCCGTAGAATACGCACGCCTGACCGCCCATCAGAAGGGGGCGTACTCGGTGCGTCCGAATCGAAAAAAGGCTTTGAGTATCGCGTTGAGAGTCAAGTGAGCCACCAAAGAGGGAATAAAATTGCCACAACTGTTC